>JAQWBY010000005.1 GCA_028706165.1 Lentisphaeria bacterium
GAACCGGTGACCTCATGATTACAAGTCAAGTGCTCTACCTACTGAGCTACGCTGGCATGGCAGCCAAAAAGAGGGCGTGATGGCAGCCCGGGCGGGACTCGAACCCACTACCTACTGCTTAGAAGGCAGTTGCTCTATCCGGTTGAGCTACCGGGCCAAAAGCGAGCCCTTAATATGGCCGCAAACAGGGATTAGTCAATTTCTCCGAGGCTGCAATTTGAATCTCAATGTAATCGGTCGGCCATTGGTATTGGCCGGCCTCAGGGGACGCCAGGGACGAGTGGGACTGATTGGCGGCGGGGCGCTGGGGCGAGGACTCACGTCTCACGTCTCACGACTCATGGCCGGGACTGTGGAGACTTTCGGGACCGTGGGGAATGACGCTTTGGACACAAGGGACTCCTATGAAACCGATGCCGCAAAGGGATGCGTGCGTCGATTGCTGTCGATTGCTCCTATGAAACCCGCTGCCGCAAAGGTCGGCGAAAATCAAGGTCGAATGGCTGGGCGGCGGTTGGCCGTGGGTTTCCTGCACATTGTCCCCGGTGTTTTCCCCACCGGGGTGCTTTCTGACCGATTACATTTCGATATTGCGAAGAGCCGGCCGTGGCTTTACTGTTATGGAGTGTCGTCAGTAGCCATCCAGGAGGCCATGTCATGTTACCCGGAAGCATCGTTCTTGAGCTCAATCCCGCAGCAGGCAACGCGCGCAATTCGGAAGGGTCGTTTGTGACCTTGCGTGATGGCACGCTGCTCTTTGCCTACACGCGCTACCACGGCCAGTGGGCCGACCACGCCAGCGCCGACATCGTCCTGCGCCGCTCCGCCGACCAGGGCCGCACCTGGAGCGACAGCGACGAAATGCTGCTGCTCAACGAGGGCCGCCAGAATGTCATGAGTGTGTCGCTGCTGCGGCTGCGCAATGGCGACATCGCCTTTTTCTACCTGCGCAAAAATGGCCCTGACGACTGCCGGCCCTACCTGCGCTTATCCAGCGACGAGGCTCGGACCTGGTCGGAGCCGATCGCGATCATTGCTCCGCCCGGCTATTTCGTGCTGAACAACGACCGGGTCATCCAGCTGGCCAGCGGCCGGCTTGTCGTCCCGGTGGCCTATCACCGTCTGCGTTCAGCGACGGCTATCGACGGCCGTGGCATCGCTTTCTGGTATCTCTCCGACAACGACGGCCGGAACTGGCACGAAGCCCGCCATTGGTGGGCTTCGCCGGTGCAGAATCCGGCCGGTCTGCAGGAGCCCGGTGTGATTGAGCTTGGCGACAAGACGCTACTGTCCTGGTTCCGTACTGGCGCCGGCTGCCAGTACCGCAGCACTTCCAGCGATGGCGGCGAGACCTGGACCGCACCCGAAGCAAGCACATTCCAGTCGCCGACCTCGCCGTTAAGCATGAAACACCTCGCGGACCAGCAAGGCATCATCGCCGTGTGGAACGACCACTCTGGCCGCCTGCTCCCCGCCGGTAGCAGCAAGGACAGCTGGGGCCGCACTCCGCTGGTCGTCGCCATCAGTCGCGACAACGCGCAATCCTGGAGCGCCGGCACCGTCATCGAAGACTCCCCCGACCACGGCTTCTGCTACTGCGCCATCCACCCCATGCCCGACGCCGTACTGCTCGCCTACTGCGCCGGCGGCGCCGACAGCGGCGGCGTCCTCAACCGCCTACGCATCCGCCGCATCCCCATCAGTGACCTGCAGTGACCGGCCGTCGCCACTTTCCCCACACAACCTCCAGCACCCGGCACCCCGCCATGACCGCCAAACTCCTCAACGACCGTACGGACATCTACCGCCTCAGCCAGCGTCTGCGTTTCAGCCTAGTGCATTTCGCTCGCGGCATCTACCCCTGCCTCGGCCACGCGCCCAACAGCATGCCCGTCAACCGCATGTTCTTTGTGCTTGAAAATCCCGGCGGCGACGCCAATTACATCGGCGACGCCGACAGTGTCCACCCTCTCCGCCCCAACCACTTCTACTTTGTGCCGGCCTTCCACCTGGCGACCTTCCGGCTTGACAGCCGCCTGGTCTTCCTGTCCATCCACAGCAAAGTCGAACTTTACGGCGCCACCGATATTTTCGCCGGCCGTCACTTCATCTACTGCGAAGACGCCCCGTTGGAACTGCCGCGGCTGCTGGAAATCCACAGCGCCACCCCCGCCGAGCTCCTCCCGGCCGCGCTGGAACTGCAGCAGCTCGTCTTTGCCGTGGTGATGCGCGTCATCAAAAATACCGGTGGCAGCGACTACACCAGCGCCGCCCGCTTTGCCGCCTACCAGCCCGTCATCGACCACATCAGCAAGAACTGCCGCGCCGATATCCGCATCGCCGATCTGGCCGCTATCATGCATTTGTCACGAGAGGCATTCAGCCGGAACTTCGTCGCCGACACCGGCATCACGCCCAAGAAATTCGTTGCGCGCATGCTGATGAACCGCGCCACGGCACTGCTGAGCCGCCCGCATTGCTCGATCAAGGAAGTCGCCCACGAGCTCAATTTCAGCAGCGAATATGCCTTCTCGCGTTTCTTCAAAACCCAGGCCGGCATGTCCCCCAAGGCATTCTGCCAATTCGGGCGAATCTAGCCGCCCGAGGCCGAAAAGCTCCTGCCCTGAGCACAAGCAAAGCCTGGGGAAAACGCCCTTACTCCGCGGGCTTTTCCTGCCAGACCTTGACGTAGTCCACGGCCATGACCGTGCCGTCGATGGCATCGGTCACCTGCCCGGCGAAGCGGGCAATGGCCAGACTGAGGTACACCGGCGCTTCCCAGTGGCAAATATCGTTTTCGCGGCGGTCAATCTCCTTGCCATCGAAGAAGAAAATGAGTTCTTTTTCGTTCCATTCCATGGCGTAGGTGTGGAAATCCGCACTGAGATCGATGGCAGGCACATAGGGTTCTGGCTCCTGCGAGGCCACTTCGCGCCAGGCGCCGTCCACCCACAGTTCCACTTTGAAGCTGTTCACGTAGAAGACATAGCCCTTGTCGCCATTAAGCCAGCCCGTGAGGAACTGCACGCAACCCACCTCGCGTGCCGCGCCCAAATCCAGCTCAATGAACTTCTCGCCATCGTAGGGCGTGATCCACGACGTGCCGATGCCGCCGTCAATGACGTGTTCCACGCGGTACTGCGCATAATCCGGGTTGCTGCCGCTGGAGGCGGCGATGGTCGCCGTCCGCGCATAATCAACCAGCCCATCCGGCAAGGGCGCATTGCTGGTCACGGCCGGGTACTCACTGCCGGCGAGCTTGGGAAACACCCGCAGCGCGCGCAGGTGAAAACGGTCTGGATGACGCGACGAAAAACGGACTTTGCTGGCGCGCAACGGCACGTCAAGCACGATCTCCCGAGAGGCCTGGCCAGTCTTCGGCGACGCCGGGGTCAGACAGACGCGTTTTGGCCAGGCATGATGGCGGCGCTTACCGGCGTCATCCATCCAGAAATCGCTCCAGTTGTGGATGTTGATGTTGATCTCGTCGGGATAATGGCCTTCGTTGATGTCGATCTCAAAGTGCTTGTTGCCATCGGGAAGCTTGCCGGCGGTATGCATCGTGGTCAACCAGAACGAGTTGTTGGTGCCGGTAGCGGCGGCGTATTTGTAGCGGCATTCGAAATAGCCGTACTTGAAACGGCGCTTGGTCCAGAGACTGGCACTGGTCCAGTCCTGGCCGCCGCGCTGTTCCTTGCGGTTGATCAGCTTGAGAATGCCGTCCTCCACGCAGGCATTTTCGCGCCAGCGACTGCAGATAATGTGGCCATTGGGGCCGTTTTGGGCGCGCCAGTTCTCGTCAAGCTGCGCATCCGGATAATCAAATTGATCCTCAAAAACCAACTGCCAATTCTTGCCGGCTGGCGGTTCGGCAAACACAGCGCACAGTGCCGATATGAACAGGGCTACACTCAGACGATTCATGGGGCAACCTCCGTTTTATTCTTGGGGGCGGGTGCGGGTGCGGGTGCGGGCTGATCCTGGCGCAGCGTGTCATAGATCAGCCGTGGCTTATCGGTGACGATGCCATCGACGCCCTGCTGCCAGGCGCGCCGGGCGGTGGCGGGGTTATTGACGGTCCAGTTATAGACCACGAAACCATGGAGCCGCGCCTGGCGACTGGAGAGCTTCTGCGGATGCGTGAGATGAATGGATATGCCGCTGGCACCGGCGCTGCGCAGGTCGGTGAGCTGCTGATCGCTGAAGGTACGGCTGCCAGAGATAATCACGATCTGGCTGCGCGGCAGCGCCTCGCGAATGCTGCTGATGAGTTTGGTGCTACCACCGCAGCCGACTATGGTGCGCGCACTGAAATCATGCCGCTTGAGCAGCTCGGCCATGGCCGGCACCGCCCGTGATTCCTTCAAATCGATATGCAGAAAAGCGCTGCGGTCCTTGAGGGCGACCACGGCTTCTTCGAGGGTACAGATTGCCGCCTGCCGGCCCGTCCGCGCGTGGGTGACGGTGAGTTTTTTTAGTTCATCGATGGTCAATTCTGAGGCCTTGCCCTTGCCGTCCGTCACGCGGTCGAGGGTGTCGTCATGGAAGAGATAGGGCACACCGTCTTTGCTGCAACGCACATCGACTTCGACGGCATCGGCGCCCTGCTCTGCCGCGCTGATGATTGCATCAAGCGTATTCTCGGGATATTCGCCGGAATCGCCGCGGTGGGCAATGACCAGCGGATAGCCCGTTAGTGCCTCGCGAATCACATTCTGCTCCTGCTCAGTCAGCGGTGGCAGCGACTCAATCCGTATCGAAGACACCGCCACCTTCACGCCGCTGAGATATAAGCCCGGGCGGCCAGATGCCTGTGCCTGCTTCGGCACGAAGCTCTCCAAGACCAGCCGGCCATCAATGAAACAACGCGCTAGCGACCCGGCCAGCTCCAGGCGCAGCAATCGCGGCGCCTCAGCGGGCTGTTTGTCCTGAAAGCTGCGGGTAATGAGGACATTCCAGACGTTGTCAGTGCCTCCCCACTTGCCCCGACAGGCAATTTCCAAGGCGTTGGGGGGATTTTTGGCAAAGCGGTTGGTGAAGGTTGTGAAATCACCGCTTTTCTCCTGATGCCGGCCAATGACCCCGACCCAGCGAGTCGGATTGCGCGCTGAAAGTATGGCAACGCGCGCTTCAATGGCAATATCCTGGGCCTCGACGGGCGCCAGCAGGCAAGCCTCGCCGGAGCCGTCGCCATGGAGCATGCCATCGCGAAGGGTCCACTGGCCGCTGCGCGCGGTCCAGCCGTCGGGCAACGATGTACTCTCGGCGCAGTTCCAAGCGATCAGCTCACTACCCTCGCGTTGTGTTGAAGGCAACAGCTGTGCGCCGGCTGTCAGGGCGCCTAGTAGCGCGATCATCAAAATGGCCTTCTGCATCATCTCCCGTGTCCTTTCCATTCGTTCCCCACGTCGGCTTTACTGCCGGCGTAGCTTCTTATTGCCCGAGACTGTAGAGCCCATGCCGAGTGACGTCCTTGCTGAAGCCAATACCGCTGTGCAATTCGACCCAGCCCTTGCGGCCCTGTCCGTCATTGTCATTGACCAGCATGGAGAAGCGCAGGTCGGCGCCGGTCGCAGCCTTCAGCGTCGGCAGCGCCTGCCAGGGCACGCATAGCTCATAGAGCCAACGGCCCTCGCCGGCGGCGACACAAGACACGGCGATGTCAGCGGCCTTGAGACCCGTGCCGGCCGCGTCCGTGACGACGCACTGCGCGCTGTCGCCGATCTTGGCCACCGCCAGCTCCACAAAACTGCGCGTGCCGGTGCCGCTCAGACCGATCTGCACGCTGTCGCCATTCCACAGGGCGCCGCTGTTGCTGTAGGGCTGGAAGAAATGATCGTCGCGAACCATCACGGCGATGTACAGCCCGCGCTCATGCCACCCCAAGCGCGCCGTCGCGTGGAGGTCGGCTTCACCGGCGAAAGCGAAGCCATCCAGGGCAACCAGTCGCCGCTGACCAGCGCCCTTATCTTGCAGCACCGACAACGCCGCTTGCCACTGCGTCCAGTCGCCCACAAGCGCCGGCACCGCAGCCAAGCGCGGGATGACCCCGAGATAGGCCGTGTGCGTCGCGCGGTACTGCCAGCCGCTGGCCAGCGCAATATCGACCTCGACGCTCGCCGCCGCCGGCAAGGCCGCGTCTGCACCGCCTACGACATCGTCCGCCCGCAGCCACAAGGTCGTCCACTGCCGGGGCGGCAGCGCCGACGGCTCGTCGCCAGCCGCGGCCAGGGCAAAGCCCGGAGCGCTGGCGCTGATGCGTGGCCGGAGTGGCGCGGTACCGCGGCAATAGATATTCAGCGGTATGGCCGGGCGGCCTTCGTGCAGGACAATGTTGCCGACGGTGGCCTGCAGTGGCTCACGCAGCGTGAACTCAATGCTACGTATGGTCGTGACGCCAGAGGCCTCGACGCTGACACTGAGGCTCAGGCGGCGATCGCGATAGGCCTGCCACTGCTGATCCACCAAGGGCAGTACAATGGCCGGCAGACTGAAGGCCTCGCCGTCCTTGATGCGTCCCGACAGCTTGTGATCCTGCGTGCCGGTGGCCAATTCCTTGCCGGCGGCGCCGTCCCGCAGCGTCCATCGGCACTGCGCCTGCCGCAGGACGCGTCCACTTTGGTTGATCAACAACGGGGTGACCGTGATGCTATCGCCCAGGGCAACGTCCTTCCCAGCCATATCGCTTTCCAGCTCCATGACGAGCTTACGGGCCAGCTTTTTCACATCTAGGCCTCTAATGTAAACAGGCGTTTCGGTCAGCGTGATGGCCAGATCCCCATCCTGTGTCTGCACGGGCAGGTCGTTACCCTGAAGATCGAAGATGCGTAGCCGGCGAAAGGCCGCCTTGGGCAGAACCACGTCCATGCTGCCCTCAATGGCGTAGGCGGCGACAACGGGCGTGCCATCGGCATCGAAGTGGTAAAGTCGGTAGCGCTGCGGATCGTCAGCAAGATCGCCCACGCACTCCGCCTGGCCGAGCAGCCGCGTCAGGAAAGCGATGGCGGTGATGGATGGCTTGGGCGTGTAGTCCTCATGGACCAGCCCGAAGTTATGCTCGGTGTAGCTGCGGTTCGGGCCGTCGTTCTTGAAGTCGTATTGCAGGGCGTAGTCGGCGCCGGCCGCGCGTGAACTCAGGTACATGCGAATGATGTATTGCGCCTGATGCACGTAGCTCGAACGGGGGTAGCCGCCGGCGATGGCCAGGTACTCCATGTCGCCCTCGTAGGTGGTCCAGCCCACCTCGGTGATGATGACGCGCTCGGGGCCACCGTGCTTGCGACTGAGCGCACGCAACTCCTTGCCGTTGTCCTTCAGGAACATCTCCCGCTCCGGCCGCGGCTGGCCGTGGCAATACGGATGAATGGACAACACATTGCCGGCAGGGCCAATGCCCTCTTCAATCATCTGCTTAAGGGTCGGCCAGTAGTCCTCGGCGCATACCGCTATCGTCGCCTCGGGCTGGACTTCGCGAATGGCCGCGCCTGCTGCCAGACTCAACTCGACAAATTTGCCGATCCACGGCGCTTCACCATGGCGCTGCCCGCCGTAGTACTTGCGGAATGCGAAATTGGCCGGTTCATTCCAGATCTCGAAGCTGTTCACCCGGCCACGAAAATGGCCGGCCATGAACGCCGCCCACGCCGCGTAGGCCGCCGGGTCCAGCGGGTTGTCATACACGGGATTGCCGTAGGACAACAGCAGATTGAGGCGCACCCCGCGCTCATTCAGGCGGTTGACAAAATTGTCCATCCGCTGGCTGACCACGTATTCGCCGCGTTTTTTCTCAACGCCCTGCCAGTGAAATTCCTCACGCACGACACCGATGCCCACCGCGTTGAAAATGTCTATGAAGCGCAGGTCGCCATGCGCCCAGCCGTGAGAGCCATGGATGCCCGTGCCCAGCCATGGACAAGGCGGCGGGTTAGCCGAACTCAGGCGCCCGAACCAGCTTGTGACTTCCTGGCGGTCCTTGGGGTCGGCGTCATTGCTCAGCGTCAGCACGGCCGCGAAAGCCCCGAAGGCATCGCCCAACTCGGCGGGCGTGAACTGCATCTCGCGGGTGTCACCGACGCCGATGGCCTCGACGCTGTCCCGCCGCAGCACCTCCCGACCCTGCCAGTCCTTGACCGCAACGCTTAGGCGGTATCGCCCCGTATCGCCGGGCAGCCGGCTCTCAAGGTGGCAGCGCAGCGCGGGCACGTCGTCGGGATAGAATAACGCCCCAAAACGCGTCGACTCGCAACGCAGGCGCAGGGACGGCATCTGCTCCACGGACGCGCTGGTGAACACCCGCAGGTCGGCCAGGTCCACGCTGCCAATGGGCGACTGCTCATTGCGCTCGACGCCGATCTGCAAGGCCCGCACCGGCCAGTGTATCCGCTTGTCGTCTTCGGGCCCGTGCCACGCCGACGCAAATTTATCGATCTCGAAGCTCAGCGTTGTCCAGGTGTCGGCGGCTTTGACAACCTGCCTGCGGATGTGCTCCTGCTTGCTGTCGTCAGTGGTCTTCAGATGGATGCGCGTATTGGGCGCCGAACAGCGCACCTTGAAGGTCACAATCCGGCATCCCTCCGGAAGCATCTCAGGCAGAATCACGCCCACATAGGCACCCTTGCTGAGATTATAGCTGAGACGGCCATGCCACGCTGCGTCGTCGCTATCCTGATGTCGTGCGTAACTGCCCTCTGCCCCCGGAAACTCGCCACCGAGGGTGATGGTCGCCTTCTCGCCCTGAAAACGATGGACGATCAACTCGCGCTCAACGCCCAGAGCCGACGCCACTACCGCCAATGCCACCGCGCATGACGCCATGGATAGTCTCGCCATCTTCGTTGCTCCTCGTTTCACTGTGAATAACGCCGGCCCAGCAAGCAGACCCCGTCGGCTCAAAAACCATAATGTACGCCCATTTCCACAAAACACGGTCAAAGCGGCAGTATTTTAGCCGCACGGCATGCCGTGCGGCTACCGAGGACTCCCGAAACCGCGCTGCGGGCCGTGCGACATCTGATTTCGCGCTTTCCTATCGGCTGCCGGTCGTGGCCACGCAAGCGGCACGACCAGCAGCCATCGTCGTCTACTTCGCGCCATCGCGCTTTTGCATGGGAAAAAGAAAACGCCCGGTGCATGCAGGAGGGCATGCATCGGGCGTTATGTGCAATCTGTGATCCGCGATGCGGCTCAAGCCTGAGTTTCGAAGGCTTTTTCAGTGCGTTTCGGGTGGCGCAGGAGTGCGCGCAGTTCGTTGCTCTGCAGTTTCGCGACACTGTCCTGGGGCATGCCCAAAGCGACCAGGCGCTTCTTCTGGGCCTTGATGCGCTGACGTTTCGCTGCCGCCGATTTTTTCGGACGGACCATGTTCTTGTTGCGGAATGTACTCGTTGCCATTGTCGTGACTCCCGGAATTGGACCTATGCCATAATCATCGTAGCAATGATGGTAAGATGCGAACATTAAATATAGTGCTGCGTCACCGCTTTGCCAGCCCCATGGCATTTTTTCGCGGTTCCACACGTAATCGGTCACCCATTGATAATAGATGCACACCTTGCCTCTCTGGCGCGGTAGGACGAGACGTGCCAAGCCAATGTGGCGCCCTCCAGGCGCAATTCCAAGTTATTGCCATACCCCGAGTTGCGTCGCCCTCCGGGCGCCTCACTCGGGGTTATGCATGGTGCGGCCCTCCGGGCCGAACTTGGCCAATCTGACGACTTGATCCATTCTATCCGGGCCGAAAAGTGCCGGGATGGCGGCGCTCCCAGCAGTCCCGGGTATCAAGCAACCGGTCCCCGAAGTCCAGGAAGTCCCCAATCAGTCCCTTGTGTCCATAGCGTCATTCCCCACGGTCCCGAAAGTCCCCACAGTCCCGGCCATGAGTCGTGAGACGTGAGACGTGAGTCCTCGCCCCAGCGCCCCAGCGCCAATCAGTCCCACTTGTCCCTGACGTCCCCTGAGGCCGGCCAATATCAATCGCTGACCGATTACTTCCACACCGCATACTCTCGCGATCCTGCCCCACGTCAAAGTCGCCTGCGCCAGTCATCGTCCCGTGCGGGATGAATGTCAGGTTTCCCCTCTTCTGACAAATACACAGCACACTATATATTTGCCATTTAACTTAACAGAAATATCTTACAAAATGTATTTAGTAATAAGAAGCAACATCGGAGTTCAGCGTCATGGCCTACATTAAGCGCAATTTGACCAAGGTCTTTCTTGAAGCCAGCGAGTTATTTCCCGTGCTGTTGCTGACTGGTGCCAGGCAGGTTGGCAAGAGCACTTTTCTCTCGCATATCGCTGGGCCTGAGCGGCATTTCGTCACCTTGGATGATCCAGAGAACAAGCTGCAGGCGCGGGAAGACCCCCGTTTGTTCCTCCGTGACCATCCGGCGCCGGTAATTATCGACGAAATCCAATACGCACCACAGCTTTTCCCACACCTCAAAATGATAGTTGATGAAGCCCGCCGGACGAATCCCGACAGAGCTTCCGGGCTATACTGGCTCACTGGCAGTCAGCAATTTCAGCTGATGAAGGACGTCTCGGAATCTCTTGCCGGCCGCATTGGGATATTTCGCATGCAGGGACTGTCCTGGCAGGAACTGACTGGCCGGGAGCAACCGCCATTTCGACCGGACACCTTCGTCTGCCCAGACGTGCCGGTGCTGTCCTCAGCCGAGTTGTATCGACGCATCTGGCGCGGGGCTTTTCCGGAGGCAGAGCGCTTTAACGATGATCAACTCGGAGCGTTTTTTCAGTCGTATGTCCAGACCTATCTGGAGCGAGACGTCCGCGACTTCGCCCAAGTGGGTGACTTGGCTGTATTCTTCAAATTTCTCCAGGCGGTAGCTGCTCGCCAGGGACAACTGCTCAACTACTCATCACTGGCCCAAAGTGCCGACATCAGCCAGGTAACCGCAAAAAAATGGCTGGGCATCCTGGTAGCGTCTGGCATAGCCTACGTTCTTCCCGCCTACCAGTCCAATCTCAATAAACGGCTGACGCAAATGCCGAAGCTCTATCTGCTCGATACTGGTTTGGCAGCCTGGTTGTCGCGCTGGTCGTCACCGGCGGTCTTGGCGCAGGGCATGATGAACGGCGCCTATTTCGAAGCCTGGTGCGTCGGCGAACTGCTGAAAAGTTACTGGAACGCGGGACAGGAACCACCGTTCTACCTCTACCGTGATCGCGAGCAACTGGAAATTGACATCGTCATTGAGCAAGACGGAAAGCTGTTTCCAGTCGAAATCAAAAAAAGCGCCGCCGTCAAAAAAGAGGACGTCAGCGCTTTTTCACAGATCAGCAAACACCCAGTCGGCGAAGGCGCGCTCATCTCCATGTATGATCGCGATATGCACCTCACCCCACAGACGCGAACCATCTTCGCCGGGTACTTGTAGGCTCTTGCCAGTCATTGACCTCTCGCAAGAAAAAGGATGACGAGCGGGCAGAATGAACGCAACAGCGCCAACGGGTTGCCTCAATTTGCCAGGTCGGGCGTCAGCCAGTGGCAGGCGTCCACGAGCAGCGTCGCTTGGGTACGCTGATTGCGTCTGACACGCAGGGCGACATGGCGCGGGGCGCCTTTGTCCGGCAGGTCCTCGGTAGCAAAGGCCAGGCGCAGACCGCGTTGCCAACCATCGCCGCCCTTGATGGTCAGGGGCTTGCTCAGCACCGGCCGCGTCTGGTCTGCGACATACAGGGCGGCCTGCACGTCGACCTCGCCGGCGCCTTGCAAGAAGAGATCGACGCCAATGCCTTTTTGCCAGGCGTCGGCGCTACCCTCCGGCGCATCGCGATAGAGCTCCATAGGCTGACTGCGGCCGCCATAGAACTGCAGGCCCAACAGACGGTTGCTCTCGCCGGCACGAATGGGCCACAGCGTCGCATTGACATTCTGCGAACGCTGGACGGAGCGCAAGCGCCAGATGCCCTCGGCGGGGGCTTCCCAGCCATCGCCGTCGGGCTGCGCTGCAGCCGGCTCGCGGCAAAGAAAGGGGATGTGTATGGTCTCGCTAATATTGCCGGCGCCATCGCGGCAGCGGGCATGCACGAACCACAACCCAGCCTGGTCGACGGCCTGCAGAGTCTGTCGGCTGCCTTTGGCCGACATGGCGGCCAAAGGCTCGTCGTCAGATTTTCTGCTCAGCTTTGCTTCGTATGCGGCGATGCCGCTGGCGTCGGTCCGCTGCAGATTGATGAGCGGCAGCGGTCCGAAGACGCCGACGGCGCTGAAGTCGTCGATGCGCAAGACATTCTCGGCGGCGGCAGCGCCGCGTTCACCGAAAGCGACCTGCATCAAACGGGCGTCAGCCTTATCGGGCACGGCTTTGGCGACAAGTTCGGGCAGGTCCACCCATGCCCAACGCCACTGGCCGTCATCGTGCGCATCAGCAATTTCGCCGATGACGGACGCTTCGTCGCTGCCAGTCATGCGCACAGCATACCATTCGCGCTCAATCAACAGGAGCAGATTAACTCCGGTACCCGGCGCAATCTGATAGCGAAAGCGCAGGGCCGGGCAGTCTTTGAGCGTGCCACGTCGCAGCCAGGCATTCGCCTGGAAGCGGCCGCCGTCCTTGGCGCGGTAGCGTATTTCGAGGCACTGGCTGGCAATGGCGTCGTCCTCCACGATGGCCAGGTTCGTCTGGGGCTGGCTGCGCCAGTTATGGCTGCCGCTGAAAGACTCGGTATTTTGGAAGACATTGTCATTGCCCACGACCATGGGCGGTTGGGGCGAGGTCTTGTCCTGCGCGTAATCCAGCCGCCACTGCCAGCTCGTGGCGGCTATTTCACGGCCGGCAAAGCTGCGGACGCCACTGATTTCAGCGGTAAAGACCGTGCAGTCGGCCACGGCTTTATTGAGTAGTCCCCAATCCCGGAGCATATTCCAGCTGAGCGTACGGCGCGCGCGGTCCCATGCCAGCGAATAGCGGTCAATGCGCCGTTCCTCACCATTGATTTTGACTTTGACCTTGCTAAAATCAAGCCAGTCCGTACCATCGGCCGCGAAGGTCAGTTCGATCTGCTCGGGTGCGGCAGCGCTGCCGTCTTCGGGCAGCACTGAGGCAATTGTCGGCAGGCCATTTTCTACCAGGAAGGGATAATGCGCGGTCGCGCCCCAGTTACCGGCCTGGTCGCGCCCACGAACATGGAAGAAGTGAAGGCCGTCGGCAAGTTTCGGCATGGTGGTACTGGTCGCAGCACCTTCGGGGGCAGTATCCGGAACGCTGTCGCGTTCGCGGTCCCACTGGTAGCTGTAGGCCGTGATGTCGCCGGGATCGGGCAGCTGCCAGGATAACTTTGGCGGCGCGTGGCTGCTGTTGACCAGAGGCGCCAGCGTCACCCGCGAGACTGCATAGTGATTGCCGGCTGCCTCGCCGCTATAGTGCCAGTTGCCCAAGGCGATGTCCGTCGTCGCCAGGCCCGTACCGTCGTAGACCACACTGAGATCGCCAGTGTACTCGCGTAGATCAAGTTGCGCTGTGCGCCACGTGTCATCGGCGACAATCCCGGGGCAGTCTCCAAGCTTCAGCCCCCGGGACGGGTCCAAGTCCGTGAGGCCAATGGTATGCATCTTGCCTAATACGCGCAGCAGCAGATCGACGTGGCTGTCGGGATGGATCTTGTAGTCGAAAAGCAGCACCGGGTAGCGAGCCAGCTCGAAAGTCGGCAGATTGAAGGACAGACCAAAGTCGGAACCGCAAATGCGATTGGTGACGCGCGCGGCAGGCGTGCCGTCAGGCAGGCGGTAGCGCCGAATGTCTACTTGGCTCTTGGCGTTAGCGACCTTGCCCTCATCCAGCCACGGCCGCAACCCACAGAGAGCGCTATGGGCACCCGCAAGCTGTGGCGGCCCCGGCGGCGTCTGATCGTCGGCGGGCTTCAGGCGGAGCCGCCAGGACTGCCGCATCGGCTCACTCTTCTCCGGCGCAGCGACCGGCAGATAGCTCAGCGTGAACGCGACCATGCCGTCGGCATCGGCCACAATCTTCTCTCCAAACCAGGGCTGGATTTCTAGGACGCCGGTGCTGGCATCAAGAACGCTGTTGCCGTCATGAATGGGCTGGTTCTGCCCACTGACACTCAGAACCAGGCTACCAAGACGCGGCCAGGACAGCTTGTCCGCCGGCAATGCCACGCGAATGGGATTGAGTCCCCAGCTTTCCCCATCGGCTGGCTGTACCCGCAGGGGCGCCGGTGCGGCCGCAAGCTGCAGGGGCATGGGCGGCAGACGGCGAGCGGGCCGACCTTCGGCGGCCAGTGTTTCGACCTGCAGCCAAGCCGGCCCGGGCTGCGGCGCTACCAGCGTAAACGACGCGTCACTGAAAAGCGGCGCAGCGTCAGGCACGGCGCCACCGGCAGCGACGTCGGGGCCCTGGCTGATCCATGCGTGGCAGAGCGGTGCATCCTGGCCCTCGGCAAGCTGCCACTGGCCGGTGACGGTCTGCGAGCCGTATCCGACCATGGCGATGTCGTCGAGGTAATACTTTGCGCTGGCGAAGTTGCCGCCCAGACCAGCGTTGAGGTAGCCCTCGTGCAGCATGCCAATCATGGCGCTGTCGATCAGCCACTGATCGCGGCGCGGAAAACGCTCACGCAACAGCTCGCCAATGGGCACACACAGCTCCGACCACTCGCCGACGCGCAAGCCGTCCACCGCACCCACGCAATGCAGATTGGCCTCGTCGTGCCCCGGCCCCGTCAAGCGAATGAAATAGCGCCCGACCGGGTCGTCTTTAACCGTAAAATAGAGATTGACCAGGCTACCGGCGGGTATCAGGCAAGCCAGGCGTAGGTCGGCGACTCGATGCAAGGCAACATCAGCCCATGGCAGTGCCAACCCGAAATCACCGCCGGAATTGATGTTTTCCGCGGCGAGAACCCAGCCTGGCCGGCCGTCATGGCGCTGCCGGGATAGCTGCGCGCTCTGATCGCCATGCCACGGCTCCACAGCGCCTAAGCCGTCCTCAAAATCAATCACCCGCGTGGGATGACTCGCCAGCAGCAGGGGCGGCAAAGGCGACAGCGGCTCGGCGCCGCCGGACGTGCCAGCTGGGACCGTGGCTGGCGCCGGCGCCTGGCCCTGCTGCTCGCCCGGCAACGCCGCCAGCAGGGGCGCTTGCAGGCGCAGGTCGCGGTAACTGACTTTCACCCGCGCCAGGACGATGCTGTTGTGCTGCGTCCACAGCGACAGCTTGCCGCCGGGGATGGGCTCGTCATCCGTGTAAGAAAAAACTGGCGTATTGTCAAAACTGACATCGTAACGGCTACCCGTGCGGCGAATCTTCAACGCGTACCAGGCGCCATGGACGGGGCGTCCGCCGGGATCCCACTCTTGGGCGACGGTACGCGTACCGGGAGCGAGATGCCGGCCACGGGGAATGAGCTCGCGGTCCGTCTGCGCGACCACGGCGTCCCGCCGCCAGAATTGCGTCCAGGTCTCCGACCAGCGTTGGTCCCAGGCGGCGACCAGGAGATTGTAACCGGAGAAGAGTTCGCGGCCATCGCCATTGATGGCCACGTTGATATCGCCCACGCGCGGATAGGACATCTGCGCGCCCTCCTGCAATTCCCCCTGGCGCATACGCATGCCGGCAAAACACTCGATGGTGAAATCGCCTGCCAGCGCAAATTTGCTCCACAGTGCCGCGACGCCGCGGCTCTCACCATTCATGTGCGACCAGCGCGGGTCACAGGCAAAACGGTTGGTGACTTCCCAGCGGCCGACGCTGTTCCAGTCGGTCTCGGCCCGCTCGAAGAGATAGTCACGCAGGCGTTCGCGACGGATGTCAAGGTGTATGAAGTCCATGGCGGCAGGTACTTCCACCCCAAAACAACGGCCCGTCAGCGGCGCGGGGTCGTGCGCGCAGAAAAGTTCCTCGCCGTCCAGGACGCCCCAAATGGCATGGCCATCGCGACGCAGTTCCAGTTGCCCCCACGTCTCGGTGTCGGGCGTGCGCGGTTGTACGCCGATCTTCTCATCGATAATCTGCTTGCCGAGCAGGACGCTCCGGGTCTTGCCGCTGAACGCGGCCTCAGCCAACGCTTCACCAGCACGAAGCAGCTTCAAGGTGCCAGCGCCAGTCTCAGGTGATAGCTCGCAGTGCAGTGCATAGCCAGCCGCAGGCTGCAGGTCATCAAGCCCCCAAAAAACCTTGAAGCCGCTCTGCAAGGGCGCAACCAGCGTAAAGGCGCCGTAGAAATCGCCGTTGTGGCGATAACGCCGTGGGTAGTCCGCGCCATTGCCACCATCCCGCAACCAGGAATAGCGTGATGATGCCCAGCCCTGCATAAATGGATCGTCAGCAAAACGGGCGATATCAACGGGCTGCTCCCAATCGCGATGCTGCGCCGCAAAAGCGCGGACTTGCGCGAAGCGGGCGCCTTCAGCACCAAAGAGTCCGACCGCGCCACCAAGCGCGCCGGCCTCAATGCCGGCAGCCACCGCTTGCAGGCGCTGGCGCAGCATCAGCGCGTCATTGGCCCAGAGTTCCAGCACACCGTCCTGCCGACTGTCCACCGCCAAGCACAGAGGGGCTTCGCCGGACCACGCATAGGGCAGCGCCAGCGCCTCTTCCGCGCGCCCTGCGCAGACCTGCTGCAGGAACAGCCGGCCATTCTCCGCTGGCGACCACCCGGCACACCAGTAGTTCTGCGCATCCCGCAGGCCAAAAACCAGGCCAGCTGTGACCGGCGACTGCTCCGGCGCGGCGGGCAGCACCGTCGCGGCAAAGCGCTGCGGCGCCCAGTGCGGCCAGCCGATCTGGTAGAGCGCGCCGGGCAAGCCAGTCGTCGTGCTGGCACCGCCGTCACCGAGCACGGCTAGCACATCGCCGGCGGCATTCGCCGCCTCCGGGGCTTGGTTGGCCAGGCGCCACTTGCCGGCCAGTGCCCGGCCCGCTTCGCTAAGCAGGCGGCGACAGGCGATCTCGCTGACGGAGCTCACTTCCAGATCGTCAAAATAAGCCTCTTGGGCGCCGTCCTTGTAGAGTCCGACGGCGCCGCCAACGCTGGCCTGATCCCGGCAGCTCAGCACGACCACGCCATCCACCAAGGCGTCCACGCGGTCACCCTGCTGCCGTATGCCCAGCCGCCACCAGTTTTCGGCCCGGCTGGCCAGCATGACGCTGCCGACCACCCGTTCCACGCCCTGCTCGCGCACCACGAGCTCCAGCGGCGCCGGCGTGGGCGCCAGCGAATCCGCCGACCAGCGCAGGAGCCAGTGGTTGTCGGCATCGCGGTAACCAAAGACCAGCCCGAATGCGCCACCAAAGGGCTTGACCGACACCGCCGCGCGATAATCGCACCAGAACGGCAAGCCAGTCACGATCATTCCCGGGCCATCCGGCGCCGAACCCGACAGGCAGAAGGGATTTGGGCTGCGGTCAGCCAACGGCTCGCGGCCCTTGCGGATGTTCGCCGCCGGATTGTCATGAATGCGCTCCATCACGGAGTAAATCTTCCAATCGCCGGCCAGTGGCCGCCACTGCCCCCATTCCTTAGCCTCTTCTTCCGTGCGCATGAAATCGTCAGCAAATCGAAACGGCTCCAAGCGCTGATAGCGCAGGTCATTGACGGCCACGTGCCGACGGCCGTCACCACAGGCCACTGCGCCCCGCCCCAGCCCGGGCGCGAAGGCCCGCAGCAATCGCCGCCCACCTGAAACGACTTCGATCTCATCATTTATGACTCGAATCAGCAAGTCCGGCGACAACGCCAGCGCGTCGGTCAAGACCATAGGCGTCTCAGCCAGCATGGTCTCGCGACCGGCACGACGCTGCTTCAGAAAAATGCCGCGCCGGTTCCAACGCAGAATGGCACCGTCGTCCGCGCCGCTGACCCCAAACGCCAGCAGCAGCTCATCGCCATGCAGGGCGCTGGCAGGAGTCGCCGCCAAGCTGCAACGCAGCTCATAATGGTCATGGCGCGCCTCCCGCAACACCCGCAGCGTGGTCCTGGAAAAACGCAGAGTGCCCTCGGTATCGCCGCCAAAAAGACGCCCCTCACCAGCAATCCACGCCACGACGCACAACCCCGCCAGCAGCAGCACGGCAAAAATAACCCCAAACCAGCGAATCATATGTGTCATCGGCATCCAATACTTTATTGTTTTCGCTTGCCCCAGGTCTTGTCACTCCTGCAGCAACCACACCAGTAGGCGCTCTACCGCACCCGTATATTATCGCCGCAACGCGGCAAAAGCGCCAAAGAAACAATAGAACCCACTGTCCCTGTTTGCGACGTCGCCCCCTTGCAGCCACTCGTGCGGCGCTCTGCAGCAACCAGCGTCGCGGTCGGCCAAAACTGATTCCGCTAACATACCGTAAACAACCGATCGTCGCAAGAATTATTATGGAAACCGACTCATACAAGGTATTACGCCACCAGCCATGTCTTCACCATTCTGACACGGCACGCCACCCGCAGACATCGGCCAACCCAACACCGCTACTTGCGGCAATAACGACAACCACCCCGCCAATATCACACCCACGCGCGCAACAAAGCGCGGTAAAAATACACAATACTCCACCCATTGAAACTGGCAGTACTCACGGCCTTTTGTATTCATCGCCTACATGCCGTTGGGACGGCGGCGTTCCCAGGCGTCCCCGGAGTCGACCAATCAGTCCCCGGAGTCCAATGCGTCATTCCCCACGGTCCCGAAAGTCCCTCCAGTCCCGGCCATGAGTCGTGAGACGTGAGTCCTCGCCCCAGTCGCGCCGCAGAGCCAATCAGTCCCCGAAGTCCAACCGGTCGCTCCCCCGCAAAAAGAGCCGCCAGGACGGCGGCGTTCCCAGGCGTCCCCGGGGAACAGGTGAGCGTTACAAAAATACTCCCGGCTGGACGCGCCATTGCCGGCAAATAACGGTGCAGAGCATATAGTATTGTCTTTCATTTTGCCCCGGCGACGTCGTTTACTCCGCTTTCCAGCCCCCCCCCAGTCCACCCGACTTAGCGAGACCCGCAACCATGCGACAAACACTATTCCGGCGCCCCCAGCTTTCCAAGACTGCGATCATCTTTCCGGCGTCCTTCTGGATGGCCATGAATATCAACGCCATCAACCTGGGACTGGTGTTTTATGCCAGCAATCACTTCCAGGCCACGCCGACGCAGATCGGCATCCTCTATGGCGTCTACAATCTCTGTTATATGCTGGCCTGCCTGCTGTTCAAAAAAGTCCTGCAGCGGGTGCAAGCGCAGAGCTGCGTCATCATCGCGACCTGCGGCCTGGCGTGCGGCCTGGTGGGGATCTATCTATCCCCCAGCCTCGGGCCAGCGTACTTCTTTCAAGCCATCTGCGGATTGTCCACCGCGCTATTCTGGCCACCGCTGATGGGCTGGCTCACCGAAGGCTACGAGGGCAGCCGCCTCGGCCGTATCACCGGTCTGTACAATCTGTGCTGGAGCAGCGGCGCCATCATCGGCCCACTACTGGCAGGGCTCCTCGGCTCAGGCGACAGCGCACGCCCGCTCCGCTACTGCATCGCCGCCCACGCGTTTCTCCTGGTCTTCCTCTGGTTCGGCAATCGCCGGCAGGCCAACGCCCCCAGCGTGCAACTCCCGCCGGGAACCCGGCCAGCCACGCCAGCCGCACCACCCGCCACCGCCAACGCCCCGCGTGGCCAGCAGACAACCATGCGCTACCCCTGCTGGCTCGGCGGCCTCTGCGCCTGGGCCACGGCCGGCATGGTTCTGAATATCTACCCGATCTTCGCCAAAGGCGAGCTGGACCTGACCGAGCCGGCCATCGGCACCCTCCTCTTCGTCCGCGCCTTGGCCATGACCGGCGCCATGAGCATGCTGGGCTTCGTCAAACACTGGCATTTCAATTTCACCCAACTCATCGGCGGGCACCTACTGCTGGCACTGGCCGTGCTGGGACTGGGCTTCAGCGAGAACATGACAGTCACTATGATCCTCCTTGCCGCTTGCGGCATTCTCGCCGGCCACGCCTACAGCAACAGCATGTTCCACGGCGTCTCGGGCTGCCCGGACCGCACCTTCCGCATGGCCATCCACGAAGTCGTCCTCGCCACTGGTGCGGTCATCGGCAGCGTCCTCAGCGGCCAAATCTACCAGCACCTGGGCAGCGCCACCCTCTTCGTCTGCACCGCTCTCTTCATGCTCCCCGCCATCGCTGGCGACATCATCTGGCATCGCACCCAAAAGCACTAAGCCCAACCCACAAAAACCTCCGCCGCCAGCCAAGAAAAAACCACCCGCCGGGCTGTTTATATCGCCGACCGAGCTTATAGTATGGACTGTTCCACAGGGATTGATTCACCGTGGCAGCGTCGTTCACAACCCCGGACGGCTCGATTGCCCAGCGATTTTGGGCTGCACTATCGTCAACGTCATCATTGGGAGCGGGGCAACTGCCCATATCAGCAATGCTTATGATATCTTCACGCTCTTTTGGGTGTGCTGTGCTGGTGTTTCTGACTTCTCTGATTGCACCGATTCATGCCAATGAATTGGCCGATCTCATGTTGGCGGCACAGGAGAACAACCCCGCCATTCAGGCCGCCCGCTGGCGAGTGGAACAAACCCTGCTCAAACACGAAGAACTGCTGGAGTTCTTTGACCCGGCACTCTACGGCGCCGTCGGTTATGCTGACCGCAGCCGCTCCATCCCCGGCAGCAGCAACTACAGTGCCCTCACCAACAACAGCCTGGACTTCCAGGCCGGCATTGAAGCGCCCGTCATCCCCGGCGCCTATGTCGCCGCCGGCATCGCCGAACGCTCCCTGCGCGACCCGGCCGGTTTTGATGACCTGTATCAGACTCTCTTCGGCGTGCGCGTGCGCGTGCCTCTCCTGCGCGACCGGGCCTTTCGCACGCTGACCCTCTCCCGCTCGCTGGCGGCCATGGAATACAACATCGCCGTCAGCCGCCTCCTGCGCAGCACCCAGGATCTGCGCCGGGAAATCGAACTGGCCTACATCAGCGCCTACGAATCCCTGGCCGCCTACCAGGTCACCCGCCAGGCCACCGCCCGCTTCCAAAACCTCTACGAGGAAGCGCAGGAACTCAGCCGCCTCAAAGTCGTCCCGCAGTACCAAACCTTCCAGTCGCAGCTGGAACTACAAATCGGCCGGGAAGACGAAGAAAAGGCCCGCAACCGCCACGAACTCAATCTCATCACCCTCGCCGGCGCCGTCGGCAACAAAGAAACCATCGTCCTCACCGCCGAACCCGGCGCATTGTTCGAACAGGCCAGCGCCCAGCAGGACCTGCCCCAACTCGAAGAGGCGATCATTCTCCAGCACCGCGGCGACTACCTCGAAATGCGTAACAGCGTCGAATACGCCAAAATCCAGCAAGCCACCGCCAAAGAAGAAACCCGTGATGACCTGTCCCTCAACATGGGCGTCAACTGGCAAGGCGAAAATGAAAACTGGCCCTACGGCAATGACGACATCGTCAGCGACCGCCGCATCGGTGGCGAAATCACCCTGGTCTGGAAACGCACCCTGGACTACCGCGGGCCAAAGGCCCGCATGGCCCGCCACCGCGCCCGCATTGAGGAACTCAAGGCCGAAATGGGCAATATCGAGGTCGATATCAACACCGAACTGCAGCACGCCATCCTCAACTTCAACACCGCCCGGCAACGCTTGGAGCTGGTCAACCACGGCATCGCCGCCGCCAGAGAAACCGTCGCCGCCGAACAGGAACGCTTCCGCCTCGGCGAAAGCACCAGTAGCAACGTCACCGACGCACAAAAAAATCTCACGTCAATCCTACAACGGCAAAACACCGCCGCCGCTGACCTCTTGCGCGCCAAAGCGAATTTCTATCACGCCATCGGATACTACCTCGGCAATGAATAACACCACAGACTGGCCCGACACCACGTACGAAAGGGGGACGCCATGCCCATGATGAGCTTTTTCGGTTGGCGTAAAGACGACGAATACGTCGACAAAGATAAAGATAAAAACATCTTCCTGCCCGAAGAGCAGCGCGAGAACCTTGAGCACGACATCGCCATCCTGGATGACGAGGACGGCGCGCACGAGCAGCGGCTGATGAAAGTCGCCGAACGCGAAGTCCAAAGCGCCGCCGAAGACTCCCTCAAAAAACTTCAGGTCGTCAAGATGGGCCGTTGCCCCGTCTGCGGCGAACACCTCAGCCAGCACCTCTCCGCCAATATCTGCGAGGCCTGCGGCTGGCACAAGTACGACATTCCCAAGCAGGGCGGCATCAAAGTCCACCTGCGCAACAACGAAGGCCTCGTCGAAGGCGAACGCGCCTACGTGCTCAACAACGGCGACTGCCTGGTCATCAGCAAGGACGTCGTCACCGCCAAAATTCCCGCCAGCGCTTACGCGTGGGTCGAATACGCCTGGACGGACGACGAGGTCAGCCAGCGCAGCAAAGCCGTCACCGAAATGCTGCAGATTTCCTGCGGCTGGTGCGGCGGCAAATGCGACACCAAAAAGGACGGCTTCCACCTGGTCCACGTCGCTTTTGGCACCACCCAGGAACGCTACTGCTTCTGCTCGGATGACTGCTACGAGGCCTTCCGCAAAATGTACCCGGCGCGCGTCCACCGCAACTGCTACGACCGCAACTGCGCCGACTGCAATCTGTGCACCAAACGCTACGGCGACGAAGCCGAGGGCATGCGCGTGCTCGCCAAAGACTTGCTGCGCGCCCCGACCCTTACCAAGAAAAAAGAGTAAACCCGGGCCGCTCCCGCCCGCCACCACGGCCTGTCCCGCATTGTCGGCATAACCAAGGACCACATCATGGGTGACTTGAGAACCACCATCGGCGAAAACATCCCCCTCCCCCGGCGAGACGCCCGCCGCCGCCGCATCCTCTACGCGGTTCTGGCGCTAGGTGTCATCGGCGGCATCATCTACATCGGCGCGATCATCAAGATCGACCGCTACACCCTCGCCGCCGGCTACGTGCAGACCGACGAATATGCCGAAGTGCGCCCGCCTGTCACCGGTACCGTCAGCAAAATCTTCGTCTTCAGCGGCGACAAGGTCAAGGCCGGCGACTTGCTCGTCCAGCTCAATGCCGAGGAAGAAGAGGCGACCCTCGCCGAAACCCGCTCACGTCTCTCGCGCCTGCAGGTCAACCTCGAACGACGCAAAGCCGAAATGGACATCGACCTCGAACGCCGCAGCGTCGATCTCGATGAGCAGAAGCGCGACCACGCCAACAATCTAGCCGTCGCCGAACTGCAGCTGCGCAACGCCCAGACCAAACTCGCACTCACCCAGGAGCTCGTGGACAAGGGCCTCAAGGCCGCCAACAACCTCGAAGATGACAAACTCAAGGAACAGCTCGCCCGCGTCAATCTCACCGCCTTCCAGCAGAAGTCCTTCACGGTCTACGAAGAACTGCTCAAACGCGACCGCCAAAAATACAACCGCGAGCTGGCCGCCCTCGACGAAGAGATCAACGCCATGGAAGACGCCGTGCGCCGCGCCGAAGCGCGCCTGCGCACCCGACAGGTCCGCGCGCCGATCGACGGCGTGGTTGTGCGCTATGAATTCGTGGTCGGCGAGCTGCTGCAGCCGGCGACCGTCATCTACGAAATCTTCGGTGGCGACACCAACACCCTCAAGCTGCGCATCAACGAACGCTATTCGACCAAGGTGGCCGTCGGCCAGAAGTACAAAGCCCGCCTCAATTCCTTCCGCAGCCTCAACCGGGTGTACTTCCACGGCACAGTCCAGTACATGCGCAGCGTCATCCAGGCTGAAGGCGAAGCGACGTACCGCGTCATCTACTGCAGCTTCGACCCCGGCGACCGCCTCATTCCCCCCGGCGCGACCGCCGAAGCGCGCATCTACTACGGCCAGTCCTGCCTGTGGTTCTACTTGTTCAACATCGACCTCTAACAGCGGCGCGGCCTATGCGCGCCGCAGCACCACGCCAGTCCTGCGGCAGCCCCGCGGCACCGGCGCCGGCGTCTTTCCCCTCAGCATCAAGGCACCGTCCCTCCAGCACCGACCATGGCCGACGCAACCGCAAAAAAACCGGATGAGAACAAGCGCAGACTGGGCAACATCAGCAAGATTCTGGTGTTCATGGAGCCCTACTACCTGCAGCTCTATGCGCTGTTTGGGCTGACGGTCATCCTGTCGATTCTGGCCATGGCACCGCCGTTGGTCACCCGCGCGCTGGTCGACCGCGTCCTCACCAACGGCGAAACCGAACTGTTCTTCGGCCTCGGCCTGCTGATGATCCTGCTGCCCTTTGTCAGCTCCCTCTGCGGCTACATCCAGTCGCTGAGCATCGCCTACCTCGGCCAGCGTTTCGTCTTCGACATCCGCAGCGCCCTCTACAAGCACTTCCTGAGCCTGTCGCTGCGTTTCTTCAGCAAGAACAGCGTCGGCAAGCTCGTGTACCGCCTGATGGGCGACAGCGGCACCGTCCAGCAGATGCTCACCGGCCAGAGCGTCGGCATCATTTCGGACTTGGTCTGCTCATCCTTCGCCATCATTGCGACCTTCACCATCAACTGGCGCCTCGCGGTATTGCTGGCGCTCGTCCTGGTCGTCTTTGTCCTTAATTACAACTACACCATCCGGCCCATCATCGTCGCCAGCCGCGCGGCCCGGTCGGCCTACGACCGCCTCTCCGGCGGCGTGCAAAACCGCCTGGTCGCCAACATGGCGGTGAAGACTTTTGGGGCGGAAAGCCGCGAGCACACGGTCTTCCACGAACAGTCCCAGCTGGCCCTGCAGTTCTCGAAGGAACAGGGCATCGCCGGCAATACCTTCTCCATGAACGTCAACCTCATCCAGGCACTGGGGCGCTCCCTCATCTTCTTCCTGGGCTGTGGCATGATCCTGCAAGGCGAACTCACCTACGGCGACGTCACCGCCTTCACCGCCTACGCCATGCAGCTGCTCGGACCCGCCGTGCGCTTCTCGCAGCTTATCAACCAGCTCCAGCAGGTCGCCATCGCCACCGAACGTCTCTTCGAAATCTTCGACGAACTGCCCGAAGTCGTCAACGACCCCAATCCCATCCCCATCCCGAAAATGCGCGGCCAGGTCGATTTCAATGACGTCCACTTCCACTACGAAGAAGGCAAGCCGGTCCTGCGCGGCATCACCATCCACGTCAAGCCCGGCGACACCATCGCCCTCATCGGCCCCACCGGCTGCGGCAAAAGCACCATCCTCAATCTCCTCCTGCGCTTCTATGACATCACCGGCGGCGAGCTGCTCATCGACGGCCATGACATCAAACGCCTGGACCTCCACCAGCTCCGCAAGCAATTCGGCATCGTCCTCCAGGAATCGCTGCTCTTCGGCATCAGCATCCGCGAAAACATTCGCTACAGCCGCCCCAGCGCCACCAACGAAGACATCTACAATGCGGCCAAAACCGCCGAAATTCACGACTTCATCATGACGCTCAAGGAAGGCTACGACACCCTCGTCGGCGACTACGGCATTGAGCTGTCCGTTGGCCAGAAACAGCGCATCAACATCGCCCGGGCCATCTGCGCCGACCCGGCCATCCTGATCATGGACGAGGCGACCAGCTCGCTGGACAGCGACTCCGAACAGGCCATCCAGCGCGCGATGGCCAAGGTCCTCGAGGGCCGTACCAGCTTCGTCGTCGCCCACCGCCTAAGCACCATCAAGAACTCCAATCTGATCATCCTGCTTGACAAAGGCGTCATCCAGGAACAGGGCACCCACGAAGAGCTCATGGCCGTTCCCAACGGCCGCTACCACGACCTATACACCAAGCACATGGGCAAGGGCGTCATCGAAGAAGAACACACCTAGTTCACCCCCAAAAAACACGCCATGGGATTTTTCAGCAAAGTCAAAGAGCATCACCGCAACTACCTGTTCCGGCCTCCTAAGCCGGAACGGTCGCGCGCTGGCGCCAGCGACTGGCCTCTCTACTGGCGTTTCATCCGCGAATACGCCTGGCCCAAACGCTGGTCGCTCATGATCTGCGTGGCCATGGTCGCCATCAATTCCACCTCCGTGTACCTCATGTCTTTCTACTCACGGATCGTGGTCGACAATATCCTCGTCATCAAAACCGCCAACACCAGCCAGGCCCCCGGCGAACGGCGCATCTGGGAACCCGACCGCAATAAATTCACCGTCCAGCGGCCCACTGTCGGCATGGGCAAAAAAATGGACCAGGGCATCATCGCCAGCCACCGCCCCCCCGGCGCCGGCCGCCGGCTCTTCAACATCGCCCTGGCCTACATGCTCACCCAGATCACCCTAAACTACCTGGCGCGCTTCTCCACCCGCCAGCAAATCATCGTCTCGCAGGGCATCACGGAAAAACTCCGCGAAGACATGCACCGCAAAGTCCTCGATCTGTCCATGTCCTACCACCAGACCATGAGCCCCGGACGGCTGCTGTCGCGTATCCTCTCCGATGTGGACTCCGTCCGCGGCGAGATGATGGGCTTCTTCATGAGCGCGACCCACTGCGTGGCCATGATCACGGTGGGCACCACGGTATTGCTTTACGAGGACTGGCGCATGTGCTTGATCGCCGTGGCCATCACGCCTATCTACGCGTGGATGTACCGGCGCAAACGGCCGATCATCCGCCGCCTCAACCAGGAACAGCGCCACACCAACTCCTGTCTCTATGGCCTGGTCTCCCAGAAGATCGACGGCATGAAGGCCATTCAGGCCTACGCCCGCGAAAAAGGCGAAGTGCTCAATTTCCACCGCATCTCGGCCTGTTTCATGCGCGACGCGCTGCTCACCCAGCGCATCAGCGCCGCCCTCCGCCGCGAAGCCGGCATCCTCACCAGCCTCAGCAGCTGCGCCATCTTCCTCTACGGCGGCAAGCTGGTCCTCGATGGCCAGATGTCCCTCGGCCGCATGATGTTCCTCCACTCAACGACCATGACCCTCTTCCAGCCCGTGCTCGAATTCACTCAGCTCAGCTTCGTTCTCCAACGCCTGCGCATCGCCCTCCTCCGCGTCACCGGCGTGCTGGACCGCCCGCTCGAAATCGCCGATGCGCCCGATGCCGTGCCCTTCCCCAACCCCCTGCGCAAAGGCGTCGATGTCCGCAACGTCAGCTTCGCCTACCCTCCGCCAAGCGGCGAAAAAGAAACCGAAGATGATGCGGGTACCATCGAGGACAGCGCAGCCAGGGACCTGGCTGACCGCGTCATCAAGGACGTGTCTTTCTTCGTCCCCGCCGGCACCTGGCTCTGCATTATGGGCCCCAGCGGCAGCGGCAAAACCACCCTCCTCCATCTGCTGTCCAGGCTCTACGAACCAAGCTACGGCGAAGTCCTCGTGGATGGTGTCCCCCTGCGCAAAGTCCAACTGCTTTCCCTTCGCCGCGCCGTCGGCATCGTCCCCCAGGAAGCGCAGATATTCAGTGGTTCCATGCGCGACAATATCTGCTACGGCCGCCCCAACGCCACCAACGACCAGATCATGGACGCCGCCAAAGCCGCCCAGCTGCACGATTTCATCCTCGAAATGAAAGTCCAGTACGAAACCCTCATCGGCCAAAAGGGCACCAGTCTCTCCGGCGGCCAGCGCCAACGCCTCTCGCTTGCCCGTGCGCTGCTCACCAACCCCGAGTTGCTCATTCTTGATGACTGTACCTCCGCCCTCGACGCCAATACCGAGCAGAAAATCCAGGAGACCCTCGCCAAAATCCTCGTCGGCAAAACCGCCATCATGGTCTCCATGCGCGTGTCCATGGCCATGCGCTGCCACAAAATCTGCGTCATCGATGAAGGCCGCGTCGCCGAATTCGGCACCCACGACGAACTACTCAAACTCAACGGCTTCTACGCTCGCCTCTACCACCAGCAAACCGAATAAGCCACGCGGAACCCACCAGACCAGCAAGGGTGAAAAAACACGATGACGACATTGTTTCAGGCCCCCATCCATTCCCACCAGCAGACCGACGTGCTGGTAATCGGCGGCGGCACGGCCGGTATCGCTGCGGCAGTCTGCGCGGCCCGGCGGGGATGCAAGACCCTGCTGATTGAACGGGAATTCTCCCTTGGCGGCACAGCCGTTTCCGGCTTGGTCGGCCCCTTCATGACCTGTTCGGACCCCAAGGGCGAGCGCAAGCTGATTCGGGGATTCTTCGAGGAACTCGTCAACCGCATGATTGCCCTCGGCGGCGCAGTCGACCCCATGACGCTGCCCAACTGCGACTGTCATTCATCCTGGCACCCCAATGGCCATCGCAACCTCACCCCATTCTCATCCGAAGTGCTCAAATATGCGGCAGAAGAACTGTGCCTGCAGTATCAGGTGGAACTGCTCTACGGCGCCCAACTCATCAGCATGGAACGCGACGCGTCCAAACAGCGCATCGCCAAAGCGGTCTTCGCCGCCAAAGAAGGACTGATCGCCGTGGCACCCAAAATGGTCATTGACTGCACCGGTGACGGCGATGCCGCCTTCCTCGCAGGCTGCCCCATGGAAAAGGGCGACCCGCAAAGCGGCGAAATGCAGGCGGCAAGCCTTTTCTTTCTCCTGGACGGTCTTGACGAGGACATCATGCAGCGCCGCAGTGAGGAGCTGGGATGGGAATCCATGCGCTTCGAGAAGGAAATCGCTGAAGCCGCCGCTAACGGCGACTATCCCATCCCCCGCCGACGGCTCGGCCTCTACAAAAGCTGCGACGGCTTCTGGCGCGCCAACGTCACCCGCCTCCCAGGTGTGGACGGCACGTCCTCCGAAAGCCTCACCCACGCCGCCGTGGAAGGCCGCAAACAAATCTTCGCCATCATCCATTTCCTGCGCAAGTACGTCCGCGGCGCCGAAAACGCCCGTTTGATCCAGTCCGCTGCCTCACCAGGCATCCGCGAGACCCGCCGCATCAAAGGCGATTTCGTGATGACGGAGCAGGACCTCGTTAACGGCACCATCTTTCCCGACGCCATACTCCTCTGCGCCAACTCCCGCGATGTCCATGCCGGCTTAGTCGGCCGCTACCTGCCACAGGAAAACATATATTCTCTCCCCTACCGGATGCTCATCCCAGCCGGCGTCGACAACATCCTGGCCGCCGGCCGCAATGTCTCCTGTGACCGCGCCGTCCTTTCTGCCATCCGCGTCATGCCGCCCTGCTTCGGCATGGGCCAGGCCGCCGGTAACGCCGCCGCACTCGCCCTGCAATCAGGAAAATGCACGGCGCAAATCGACATCCACGAACTCCAGACACGACTCCGCGCCGAAAATGTCGTCCTCGAACCGTAAGCGATTTCTGAGCAGCGCCGCCCCGGCCCTGGAACGGATCAGCCCAATCCCATTCGTCCCATCCGTCCCATGCATCCTCCCATCCCCGCCCCCCCCGTGCTCAGATATCCAGCACCATGCCGTCGTAGGCGACGGTGATGCCGTGTTTGCCGTAGGTATCGACCATTTCGGCGTGGTTCATGGCGCCATTATGCGAGAAGTGGTTGGTGACGACGGGCGTATTGGCCTGGATGCAGCCCATGTCGCGGAGGCGGTCGCGGAAGGCCACGGTGGTATTGAGACCAAGGTGGCCATTGCGCAGGTCGGCGCTTTTGAAGGTGCCGGTGCTTTCGATGACGGCGGCGTCGAGCTTGACGTCGCTCAGTGCCTGCCACGACGCATCGGGAAGCCAGCCGGTGTCATTGGCGATCAGGAGACGCTTGCCGCCACGGCTGATGACGTAGACCAGCGGCTGCAATCCCGGAGCGTGATTGGCAGCCAAGGGCAGCAGATCAATATCGTCGTCGCTGCTGGGCACGCCGGCCTGGACCACCTTGGGTTCCAAGAGGAATTTCTCGAAATTGTGGTCGGGCCGAGACCCGTGGAAATGGGCGAGAATACGATCAAAAACCGGCTGCGAGCCGATGATGGTCAGTTTATTGCTGACATGACTGAAGTGTGGTGTATAACGCCAGTAGAGGTCCACGGGGTTGAGATGGTCTTCGTGGGGGTGGGTGAAGATGATACGACGCAAATTGACCAGGTCAATATTGAATTGCGTCACCTGCCAGAAGGCGTCAGGGCCGAAGTCCACCATGGTATCGGCGTCAATCAGATAGCTGCAACGACGGCGAATCTCTTTCCCACCGCGGGCCTTCGCGGTTGCGCATGTCTGGCAATCGCACCACAATGCCGGTATGGCCTCTGCTGCGGCCGTACCCAAAAACTGCAAACGCATCTTCCACCTGCTTTCATTAACTGCATAAACTCAATTTTACTTCATACCAGCATCCACGCGGCGCCAAGGCGTGTCAATGCTTATTCCTTGAGGTAGATTCCCATGTTCATGCCACATGGCCTGTAGTAGCTTGCCTTGTAGTCGTGACGGTTGACGACCACGGGCTGCTGTTTCTCGGTGTCCCAGTAGCAAAGCGTTGCTGAGCCGCCGCCGTCCATGTCAATGACGTCATACGCACCAGCGTCCTTGAAGATGTTGTAAAGGTCTTCGCCGATGGCGCCTTCCGACCATCCAGGCTGTCGCCCGTCCACAGTGACCAGGTAGAGGTAATCGCGTTCCTTGTCCAAGCCGTAGCTCATTCTTGGCATCAGCGGTCGGGCGTATCCCTGTGCGATACCGGGTGCCCTTTCGCCCTTGATCATAATGCTGCCGAATCCCGTGGTCGCGAGCCAGAGCTTGTCATACTGGTCCTTGGAGAGCGGTCCGGGCACGATATCAATCTCGCCTGATTTGTAGACGACGAACATGGGGCTTTTGTGCCCCTTGTCGTTGACGATGATGCCGTCAGATATCTCAAGTCCGTGCGGGTTCCCGTATTTATGGTTGAAGGGCTTTTCCCAGGGAGCCCACGGTGCGGAGTTGCAGGCGACGATCATGTTGAGCCCGCGCCCACCTTCTGCGACAGGTTTCCTTGCGTGCTTCATGAAGTCTGCGGTACGCGTTCTCAACGTGCGGATGATATTGTTCGGGGTGTCCTTTGGGTAATCGGGCATTTTCTGTCCCCAGTCCTTGTCCCGGCCGGTACCCGTGAAGGTGAGTCCCTGGAGATTGAGGTTGACTCTCATGACGACGATTTTCATGGGTCTTAAGTCAGGAGCGACCGTGAGGATTCCAAGTCCCCCCGCATTCTTGTCTGCTTTCTCCTGGTCTTTCTTGAGTTGTTCATCCGATCGTGTCTCTGCGAGCTTGACCTTTCTGTCGAGTCTGACCATCTCGACGCCTTCTCGGATTTTCTCGGCTTTATCCCAAGCGATTTGCTGTGCATTGGCAACGGCAAAGATCAGGAAGAGGGATAGTACGACGCGTTTCATCATTGAGAATCCTTTGGCTTGGCTCCGTAGCATCTGCGCAACGCCAAGGAGCGCCGTCAGTTATCGGAGTACTTAAGTTTGTCGAAAGCGTTCTTGCCGGTGAAGCCCATGCGGCGGGCGTATTCGGAAAACACCGTCGAGGCGTTCGCCCAGCCCACATGGGCGTCCATGTAGAGCATATTGGCGCCGCGGTTATGCCGGGCGGTGACGCGGTCCGGAAAGAAGTCGCTTTGCTGGAAGCCGCTGTTGGAATCGAGAATCATGCCACGGTCGGAAGGCGTATTGAAGGTTGTCGTCGCGTTGATAAAGCGTTCTTCGGCCTTGCCATCGGCGACGGTGGACATGCCGTAGTTATGCTTGAAAGCCCAGGCATTTTTGTCATAGGTCTCGCCGCCGTAGGTGCTGCCATTGAAGGTATTGGCCGGGCAGATAAAGGCTTTCTTGTCACCGACGTAGGGATAGACGTAGGGTGCATAGCTGCCGAACTGGATAATCGCCAGGGTGTCGTATTTGTAGAAATACGCGCCGTCGTAGCCGTTGGTCCGGTTGAAGACAGTGGTTTGGTTATCGTCGAGATACATGCGTACGCCGGTTCCGAGCTGCTTCAGGTTGCTGGTGCAGGAGATGGCGCGGGCCTTGTCCCGCGCTTTCGAGAGCGCTGGCAGCAGCATGGCCGCCAAAATGGCGATGATGGCGATGACCACCAGCAATTCGATCAGGGTGAAGAAACGCGTTTTCATGATACCTGTCCTCGCTTTCCCATCAGTTGCAGATTCATGGGTCCTATGACTTGGAACGCTTCCTTGGTTACGCTGCGACACTTATCAGCTACTCATTCCCCCCTCAGCCTTCCCGCGCCGGACGATTGGGCGGCGTGGCGACGGGCAGCGGTTCAACGCGGTCGACCCAACCCCAGCGACGGGAAAAGGGCCACCAGACGATGGCGGCCGTGCCAACCAGATTCTTGCGGGGCACGAAGCCCCAATAGCGGCTGTCCTTGCTGTTTTCGCTGTTGTCGCCAAGCATGAAATAATGACCGTCGGGGATTATAACACTATCGCGGTTATGCCGCAAGAATTGACTGCCGGGCATGTGCGCGTAGCCGCGGTAGCCGCCTTGGCAGCTGTGGATGCGATCGAAACCGGGGTCGTCCGACCCGTCCAGCAGGCGGAAATCGGCATCGCCGGGCGCCTTCACGTAGAGCTTGTGGTCGACGATTTTGAGTTCGTCGCCGGGCAGGCCTACCAGGCGTTTGATGTAGAAACGCCCGCCGAAGCCCTGCCCGTCGGGATCAACCAGGTTATCGGTCACGAAGACCATCACGTCGCCGCGCCGGGGCTCGCGGAAACAAAGACTTGTGCGATTGACGAAGAGGTGGTCGCCCAAGGACAGGTAACCGCAGAGCAGCCGCTCGCCTTTCTCGAAGACGCTGCTGCGCTGCTGACCGCTGTATTCCTCAATGATTGTCTTGAGGACGGTATTTGGGTCGCCCGGCAATTCGTACATGCGATCACCAACCCACAGATTGGTCTCGGGAAAAAATGGCCACGACGACCCCGTCGGCGCAAAGCGTTCAAGATTGATTTCGCCGGTCTCGGCGACTTCCAGGAACATGTTGCGACGCGTATAATTCAGATAGTTGAAGAAGCGCACCGGGAAGGCCGTCGCGGGCGGCTCGGCAGTGGGCTCGAAATGAATGCCGAAAAGGGTCGGCTGCATGCTCCCGGTGGGAATCTTGAAAGGCTGCAAAAAGAGCGCGCGGACGCCAAAGGCCAGGCCCAACGCCACCACCACCACTTCCAGATTCTCGCGCAACCAGCCCAGTGGCAGTGGCGCCGGTAGGGCCACGCCGGGCTTGCCGGCTTCGTAACGGGCAAGAGCGGCTTCCTGCGCGGCCTTGTCGCCACTACGGCGCAGCGACGACAGCTCGTCGAGCAAGGTCTGGTAGGCCTTGATTTCCGACGCTTTGAACATATCGCGGCGACGACGCAACTGCTGACGGTAGTAGCGCTCGAAATCCTTCAGGCGGCCACGCCGGCGCAAGGGCGGCGGCGACAGCCAACGCACAATGGTATTGCCAAACAGAAAATAGAGAATGGCAAGATCAAGCAAAACGATGATGTACAGTGGCATGGCCGGCTCTTTTCCTCTCAGCCTTTGTCGTCATTGGCTCGCAATACGGCGACGAAGGCCTCCGGCGGGATATTGACATTGCCGACTTCCTTCATGCGTTTCTTGCCCTCTTTCTGCTTATCCAGCAGCTTGCGTTTGCGGGTGATGTCGCCACCGTAACATTTTGCCAGGACGTTCTTGCGCAGCTGCCGCACGTCTTCGCGAGCAATGATGCGGCCACCGACGGCGCCCTGGATGGCGACCTTGAACATCTGCGGGGGAATGGCCTCGCGCAGGCGTTCGCAGATCATGCGGGCCCGGTACACGGCGCGATCGGCGTGGACGATGGAGGCGAAGGCGTCCACCGGCTCGCTGTTGACCAGAATTTCGAGCTTGACGGTCGGGCTGGTCTCGTAACCATCGGGCTCATAGTCCATGCTGCCGTAGCCGCGAGTGACGGTCTTGAGCTTGTCGTAGAAATCGAGCACGATTTCATGCAGGGGCAGGCGCGCAGTAATCATGACGTGGATGTGATCGACATTGTCGGTCTTGAGACAGATGCCACGCTTGTCCATCACCAGGTTCATAATGGCGCCAAGATAGGTCGCCGGAGCGATGATCTGTGATTTGATCATCGGCTCTTCGACGTGGCTGATGTGGCTGGGGTCGGGCATATGCAGGGGGTTGTCCACTTCCTTCATGCTGCCATCGCGCATGAACACGTGGTAGATGACGCTGGGATAGGTCAGCAGCAGCTCCATGTTGTACTCGCGGCGCAGGCGTTCCTGGACAATTTCCATGTGCAACAGGCCAAGAAAACCGCAGCGGAAGCCCGCGCCCAAAGCGATGGAGCTCTCCGGCTGGGCCACGAAGGCCGAATCATTCAGGCGCAGCTTCGCGATATTGGCCTTCAGCGCCTCGTAATCGGCGGTGTCAATCGGGTAGATGCCGCTGAAAACCATCGGCCGTACATGCTGGAAGCCCGCCAACGGCTGCTTGCAGGCCCGCAGATTGCCCGTGATGGTGTCGCCGACGTGGATGTCGCCCGGCGTCTTGATCGTCGTGATGATGTAGCCGACTTCGCCCTGCAGCAGCGACGCGGAAGGCTTCATGCCCGGGCTGAAATAGCCCACTTCCTTGACCTCGGTGGTCAGGTCCGTATTGAAAAAGCGGATGGACTCGCCGACTTTGACGCTGCCATTGACCACCCGGACAAAAGACACCACGCCGCGATAAACGTCGTACACCGAGTCAAAGACCAGCGCCTGCAAGGGCTGCGCAGCATCGGTTTCCGGCGGCGGCACGCGGGCGACCACGGCCTCCAGCAGTTCCTTCACCCCCATACCGCTCTTGGCCGACACCTTGAGGACTTCGTCCCGCGGGATGGCCAAGAGCTCTTCGACCTGTTCCAAGCACATATCGACGTCCGCCGCCAGCAGGTCGACCTTGTTGATCACTGGGATGATGGTGAGTTTCTGATGCAAGGCCAGATTGGCGTTGGCCAGCGTCTGCGCTTGCACGCCCTGCGCGGCGTCAATCAGCAGAATCGCGCCTTCGCAGGCCGCCAGACTGCGGCTCACTTCGTAGCTGAAGTCCACGTGTCCGGGAGTGTCGATCAGGTTGAAGACGTAGGTCTGCCCATCGTCGGCATCGTAGTGCATGCGCACGGGATGGGATTTGATGGTGATGCCGCGTTCGCGCTCCAAATCCATGGCGTCCAACACCTGATCATGAAAAGTGCGTTCCTCAATGGTCTTGGTGTGCAGCAGAAAACGGTCGGCAAGGGTCGATTTGCCGTGGTCGATATGGGCAATGATGGAAAAATTGCGGATATTGGTGAGCTTCTCTGGCATGGAGGTCCGTGTGTTCTTTCTATGGCTGGCGTCGTAATCGCGGCAATAAATGATTTAGTGGCGACTGATGCGCTGGATGACCCACAGGCCGCCCAGCTGATAGAGAAAATTCGGCACCCAGATGATGATCTGGGGATGGTAGCGGCTGTCCTCAAGGGCATCGGCCAAAAGCACGAAGGCGTAGAAGCCCAGAGCCAACAGTACACACAGCAGGAGCCCCACCGAAAGCTCGGAGCGCTTGCTGCGAATCCCGAAGGGCAGCCCAAGCAGCAGGAAGGAAAAAGGCGACAGGGCCAGCGACAGGCGCGACTGCAGCGCCAATAGGTGCTCGGTGACATCACGGCCGGCCTCCTGCTCCAGGCGAATCTGGCTGACCAGCATGCTGCCGTCCATGTACTTGGTTTTTCGCGACAAGCTCTTGCGGTCCTGCGAGATGCCGTAGGACATAGGCAGGCGGATGGACTTGGCCGCCAGAAAGCGCCGGGGCGCGTCCCCAGCCGGCGCCAGCTGCGAGTCCATCACCGTGGCGTCATCCAGTTCGAGATACACCATGCGTTCTTCGGCGTGGACCACCACCCGGCCGCGCCGCGCAGTGATGTCCTGGACCTTCTCGCCGCCCTTGCCCAGCATGAACATGTGAATGTCGTACAACTCGTCGCCATCGCGCCGGCCGACGCGAATCGGGCATTGGGGAAAGATGTTGACGAAGCCGCCGGGCTCCAGCAGCGCCAGCGGTGAGCTGGCCAAGGCCGACCAGCGCAGCTGCTCGGCGCGATACCGGCAGAGCGGCGTCACCCACAGCGACAGCCAGACGCACAGGCCACTCAAGACGAAACTCAGCACGAGCCCTGGCGCGACAATCTGCCACAGGCCAATGCCGTTGGCCTTCATCGCGCAGATCTCGTTGTCCGCCGACATGCGGCTGAACACCAGCACGGTGGCCACCAGCATGGCCAGCGGCAGAGTGAAGCGCAACATGTCGGGAACCAGATAGAGCAGGTAACGGCAGAGTAACCAGGGCGACACGCCGCGAGAGATGAGATCAAAGGCGCGGAAGAACTGCCCCGACAGCATGACAAAGGTCAGAATGCCGACGGCCATCAGCATGCTGACTATCATGTTTTTCGCGATGTAGCGGTTC
>JAQWBY010000148.1 GCA_028706165.1 Lentisphaeria bacterium
GACGGCCCGGTCGGGCTTGGGAATTCGCAAATCGCGTCTGAGGCGTTTTGCTGGTTGCACTACCCACCACGCGCGCCGCATCAGGGACAGCAGCATGACTACGCCAATGAAAAGGTTTACACCGCTCCCGAAGTCAAGCCCTTTCTTGATTACCGCCAAATTATGTTGGCTATAGTCGATGGCGCTGACTTTAACGAGAAACTCTGACGCCCTCCATTTCAGGATATCGAACAAGATGGACATGCCAATAAAAATGTAGATTGCCACGGCTGACGTGTGTTCTTCCTCCGTGCCACCAGTTTCCCTTGGGGAGCCGTTAAGAAGCGTTCCATCCCGGGAAGGGACTGGAGCACTGACGGCTGGTGTCATACCGCTGTTCGACTGTATGCTGCAGCCGGGCCACGCACTTCCACGCGCCGGGTGGTCGCACTGCCCGAAGAAGGCGCGGGGGAAATTCTGATAGCTGTACATGGTGTTCCTTCTTCGTCTGAATGCTGACTACATATGCATCTATGGACGCCATGACTATCAGCACAAGCTTTTTGGGATTCGTGTCGTATTATTCCGCAGTATCACCGAAAAATTGCCTTGTGTGGCTAGGCTGCGCTGAGACTGCATTTAGCTGCCTTGGAGCGTGAAGGAACCCGACCGTGTCTGAATCATTCCCCCACCGCTGCTGTTTCTCTGAAACTATGCGCAGGCAAGCGGCCAAATCTTTCACCTAGCACCTTTTTTCCCTGATGTGGCGAGTCCCACCCGTTGCTGGTGTTCAAGCCCAAGTTGGCCCAGGCCGGCCTGCGCCGCGGAGCGCCCTCAGGATTGCTTGCCTGCCAAAATCCCCTCTCCGCCAGGTCACACAACAAAACACCGCCGGCACTCCAGGGGACGGAGTGCCGGCGGCGTCGGGGGCGATGGCGGGTGTTACGGTCTATGCGGGAGAAAGTCCTGCTGTCAGTCTAGGAAGACATTGTCGATGAGGCGGGTCTTGCCGAAGAAGGCGGCGACGGCCAGGACGGCCGGGCGGTCGATGGTCACCAGCGGGCGGAGGCTGTCGCGGTCCATGATGACCACATAGTCGATTTTTCCGCCGGCGGCGGCGATGCCGGTTGTGACCACATCGCAGAGGGTGGCGGCCTGGCGCTGGCCGCCGGCGAAGGCGGCTGCGGCCTGCTTCAGGCCGGCTGAGATGCTCAGCGCGCGCTGCCGCTCGTCGTCGCTGAGGTACTTGTTGCGTGAGCTCATGGCCAGGCCGTCAGGTTCCCGCACCAGGGGCGCGACGACGATCTCTACCGGCACGTTCAGGTCGCGTACCATGCGGCAGATGATCAACGCCTGCTGGGCGTCTTTGCGGCCGAAGACGGCCACGTCGCACTGCGTGATGTTGAAGAGTTTGAGGACGACCGTGGTCACGCCGCGAAAATGCCCGGGACGCGCCGCACCACACATGGTCTGCGACAGACTCTCTTCCGTGACCCAGCAGGAATGGTCCGGGCAGTACATGACGGCGTTGTCGGGATAGAAGATGGCGTCGACGCCGCGAGCTTGGCAGCAGGCCTCGTCGCGGGCGAAGTCGCGCGGATACTTGTCCAGGTCTTCGTTGGGGCCGAACTGGGTGGGATTGACATAGATGCTGACCACGACGCGGTCGGCGCGTTTTTTGGCCTCGTCCACGAGTGACATGTGACCTTCGTGGAGGTAGCCCATGGTGGGTACCATGGCGATGGTCTGGCCCTGTCGCCGCCAGTTGTCCAGGGCGGCGCGGGTATCGGCGATGTTGCGGAGGATGATCATTTGGCGCTGTGCTCCTCTCCGGGGAAGCGTCCGGCGCAGACGTCCTCGCGGTAGGTGCTGATGGCTTCGCGCACCGTGTCGGCAAGTTTGGCGTAAAGTTTGGCGTGCCGGGGCAGGAAAGCGCCACCGAGGCCGAGAAGGTCGGTGATGACTTGGATTTGGCCATCGCAGTGCGGGCCGGCACCAATGCCGATGGTGGGTATGCTCAGCTGTTCGCTGATCTGCGCGCTGAGGGGCGCGGGGATGCCTTCGAGGGTGACGGCGAAGGCCCCGGCTTCCTGGACGGCGAGGGCGTCGTCAAGGAGCGCCGCCGCCTCGTTGCTGCTGCGGCCATGAATGCGGTAACCGCCGTCTTTGAGAACCGACTGCGGCAGCAGGCCGATGTGCCCGAATACTGGTATGCCGGCTTCGACAAGCCGCTTGATGACCGGCAGCATGACCCGCCCGCCTTCGAGTTTGACGCCATCCGCGCCGCATTCCTTGAGATAACGGCCAGCGTTGCGGACGGCTTCATCGCAGTTGATCTGGTAGCTCATGAAGGGCATGTCACCAATGACCATGGCGCGCTTGGCGCCGCGGCAGACCGCTGCCGTAAGCATGAGACTTTCGTCGAGGGTGACGGGGATGGTGTTCTGGTAGCCCAGCACGGTGTTGCCCATGGAATCGCCAACCAGAATCAGGTCGCAGCCGGCTTCGTCCGCCAGTCTGGCCATGATTGCGTCATAGGCCGTAATGGTCACGATCTTCTCTTTGGCGGCTTTTTTTTTGCTGAGATCGCGGACCGTGACTTTGCGCACAGGATTGTCCATGTCAGTATTCCTTCGGCAAGGGCGGGCTGCCGGTTGGGTGGCAGCCGGTCAATGGTGATTGGGCCAGCGCTTAGGGCGTGGCGCTGTCCGGGAAAAACGTTTTCAAGGCCGTGGCGGCGTTCGGGTACTCGTACTTGGCCGCCAGTTCGAGCAGTTCTCTAGCGCCGCTGGGGTTTTTGGGGGTGGCGCGGCCTTCCAGTAGGAACATGGCCATGCGGTACATGGCCTCGGGATTGCGGAGGTCCGCGGCCTTGCTCAGCCAGTGCAGGGCCGCGCCGTCGTTTTTGCTGGTGCCGATGCCCTGTTCATAGAGCGTGGCCACTTGCAGCATGGCTGCGGTGAAATTCTGTTGCGCGCTGCGTTCGATCCAGGTGAAGGCTTCGGCCTGATTGGCTTCGACGCCGGTCCCGCTGAGCAACGCCATGCCGTACTGGTATTCGCCGATCTCGTCCGCGAGCTCGGCCGCTTTCTTCAGGAGTTCGACGGCCTTCTTGAGGTCTTGGGGTACGCCGCAGCCTTCGAGGTAGCAACTGGCGAGGGCGACGATTCCCGGCGCATAGTCGGCGTTGGCGGCGCTTTGGTAGCATGCCGCCGCCTGGTCGGTGTTTCGGGCGATGCCCATGCCGCGCTGGTAGCAGTAGCCGAGCTTCGTTTGGGCCTCGGGATCGCCTTCCTGAGCCGCCAGAGTCAGCCAGTTGAACATCTCGTAGTAATTGCGTTCAATGCCATTGCCGCGCTGGTAGCAGTCAGCCAGGTTCACTTGCGCGCGGATATCGCCTTTGCGAGCCGCTTTGAGCAGGTACGCGACCGCTTCGGACGCGGGGGCGTTGGTGCCGATGCCGTTGAGAATGTACACGGCCAGCTTGCGCTGGCAGATGGTGTCACCCGCATCGGCACGCAGACGCAGGTACTTCACCGCGCTCTGGTAGTCACCACGCATCTCGGCGATGGCCGCGACTTTGCCCTGCGCCTCCGCGACGCCGCTGTCTGCGGCCTTCCGGTACCAGTCGTAGGCCAGACCAGAATTTTGCGCCGCCCCGACCCCGTTCTCATAGCATATCCCCAAATTGAACATCGCTGCGCCATTGCCGGCTTCAGCTGCCATCGTGAACCAGCGGATGGCCTCAGCGTAGTCCTGTTTGACGTTGGCACGCCCTTCAAAATAAATTTTGCCTAGCGCGAGCTGCGCGTTGGGATTGCCGGCTTTGGCGACTTTTTCCAGTCTGTCGATGGACACCGCCGGCTTTTCTTTATCTGGGGGCGGCTTCGCCAATTTCGAGGCCGTGGCTTCGGTTCCCCCGCCAGGGGTGGGCAGCAACTTTTTGCGGTTGAATGGCCATACTGAGCGGCAGGAGACGCAGAGCAGGGCGCCGGCAAGAAGGCATAAAAGGGCAAGACGAGAGGTGTGAATCATACGCGCAGGACCTGCAGATGTTGGGGAGGTGAAAGTCGGGTGGTAGTTTTCCGCCCAAGGCTGATGTACTGTAACCTCTTTACCCATGCACTGCAATTGGCCTTGCGAGCTGCATGGACCAGCAAAGTAATCGGTCACCCATTGATAATTGAGCCATAGAGCTTCTGGCTGAGTCACACGTGCCCGTTTCCCAGGCCGCGAAGCGGCAGAAGCGCTGAAAGCGCGAAACAGTCCAGCCCAGGGCGGCGCACACTGAAAGCGTGCGCCGCCCTGGGGACAACGGCGACCATGTTCGTGTCCCTCGGCCCCTTTTGCCCCAGTCGGCGTAGCTGACTGGGGCAAAAGGGGCAATGGAACTCACTTGCTTACTTGGGATTGACATCGGCGGCATGTTTAGCCGCCATTATCAATGGGTGACCGATTACCCAGCAAACGCAGCGGAACCACCTTCAGAACACTCCTTTCAGCCGTGAGGTAGCCCATGAACATCAGCCATTGTGCCATTGGCATCATCTTCTGCGCCGCCGTTTCCAGTCATGCCGTGACGCTCTACGTCAGTCCCCAGGGCAATAATCAGGGCGACGGCAGCCGCAACGCACCCCTGGCGTCGCTCGCCCGGGCTCGTGACGTCCTGCGCGAACAGGCACAAGCGACAGGCACTCCCGGCGGCGAAATCGTGCTTCTGCCCGGGCTCTACGAGCTGTCGGAAACCGTGCGCTTTGCCGAGCAGGACGGCGGCTCGGCGGCCTCGCCGCTACTGATCCGGGCCGCCGAGCCTGGCACCGTGCGCCTGTCCGGCGCGCGCCGGCTGGCACCCGAGCTTTTTCAACCGGTGTCGGCACCGGCGCTGCGGGCGATCATAGACCCGGCAGCGGTCGACCACATTCTGACGGTCGATCTGGCGGCGGCGGGCATAGCTTTGCCGGCAAAGATCGAAGAGCGCTTCTCTATGCCCTTTGCGCTGCCAGAGCTCTTTTGTGACGGCCAACGCCAGGACTTGGCCTGCTGGCCGGAGGACGGCTGGGCGACCATCGAGAAAATCATCGACGGAGGCGCCACCTTCAGCTCGGGCAATGCCTTTGATGCGGCCAATCCCAGTCAGGCAAAGAAGGTCGAAGACCGCGGCGGTATTTTCCAGTACAGCGGCGACCGGCCGTCGCGCTGGCAAGCCGAGCGGGGCGTGTGGCTGCACGGCTATTGGTGCTTTGACTTCGTTGAACAAGTCCTCAAAGTCGCGAACATCGACACCGCAACCAGGCAGATTACCCTCAGCCGCGGCCACCAGTACGGCCTGCGCCAAGGTAATCCGTCGCCACGGCGCTGGCGGGCGGTTAATCTACTGGAAGAATTAACCCGCCCCGGCGAATACGTCATCGACTGCGAAAACAAACGGCTGTACTGCTGGCCACCGGCATCGCCCGCGAACGCGCGCCTGGCCATCACGGTGTTGCGCGGCTCGATTCTCCACTTCAGCAAGGCGCCGCATGTACACCTCCGGGGGCTGGTCATTGAGGAAGGGCAGGTAGGTATCTCGGCCAACGATTGCGACGACTTCCGCACCGAAGGCTGCGTGGTGCGCAACCAGCAGCGCGAGGGCATCCGCGTCAACGGCGGCAACGCGGCACGGGGCGTCGGCTGCGATGTCCACGACACCGGCACCGGCGGTATTTATGTCACTGGCGGCAACCGCAAGACGCTGACGCCGGCCGGGCATCTGATCGAAAACTGCCACATCTGGCGTTTTGCCGTCCATAAACTCACCTACGCGTCAGCCATTGCGCTCCGCGGTGTCGGCAACAGCGCCCGCCACAACCGCGTTCACGACGCCCCACACATGGCCATCAGCCTGTCCGGCAACGATCTCGTCTTCGAATACAACATCGTCCACGATGTCTGTCTGGCGGCGGATGACGCCGGAGCGCTCTACAAGGGCCGCAATCCGTCCTGCCGCGGCAATGTCGTGCGCTATAATTTCTGGTACAATATCGGGCGACCACTGGGACACGGCAATGCCGCCATCTATGTCGATGACGGCGACGGCGGCGAAAAGGTCGTTGGCAATGTCTTCTTCCGTTGCGGCGAGCCAGGCAAGGGCAACTTCGGGACGGTGTTTTCCCACGGCGGGCATGATAATCTGGCCACCGACAATGTCTTTATCGAATGCAAGCGCGCGCTGGGGTCGTCACCCTGGAATGACCAGCGTTGGAAGTTCTACGTCGCTTCCGAACTCTGGCAGAAACGCCTGCTGCAGGATGTCGATATTACCCGCGAACCCTACATGACGCGCTACCCGGAGCTGGCCGGCTTTATGGACGCTCAGCCCGCCGCCACGCGGATCAACCGGGCCCAACGCAACCTGCTGGTAATGTGCGCGGACCCCAGCAGCGGTAATTGGCAACTCGATGACTCAAACTGGCAGACCGACGAAGACCCGGGCTTCGAAGATATCGCCAAGGGCGACTTCCGCCTCAAGGCCGACGCCGCAGTCTTCCAACGCATCCCCGGTTTCCAGGCGCCGCCCTTCGCCAAGATGGGCCTCTACGCCGATGCCCTGCGCCCCGTGGTGACGCCAGTGCCCTGGACGCTGGAGCCGCCACGGCCCCTGCCGCCTCTGCCCAAACGCGGCGCGCCGCCCGCGCCGCCGGCCGGCCCCCCACCGCTGTTCAAGGTCCGCCGGACGGCTGCGGCGCCCGCGATCAACGGCGTGATCGTTGCCGACGAATGGGCCGGCAAGCTCGCCGCTGATGCTATGCCACTCGCCAAAAACTACAACGGCGCCGATGCCGCCCGTGGCAGTTCCGCCTGGCTCAGCCACGATGGCAAATTCCTCTACGTGGCGGTCATCAATCCCGTAGCGGCCACCGCGAAGCTCGACGGCACCACCTGGGGTGACTACGACGCCGTGGAATTCAGCCTGCAGGCACTGCCGGCGGCTGCGCAGCCCATCCACATCTTCCGCGGCTACGGCAATGGCGTGCTTGAACTGGGTCTTGCCGAGCACGGCGCCGCTGAACCGCGCATGGCACCGGCGTCGCCGATGTTCCGCTATGCGGCGACTCGCCCCCGACCGGACTCCTGGCAGGCCGAAATCGCCATTCCTTTTGTGTCGCTCGGCATCGACCCCGCGCGCGATCGCCGCCTGGCTTTCAATCTGACCGTCCGCAAAGGCGACGACAATCTGTGGCTGATGTGGGCCGCCACCGGTGGCTTCTCCTACAATGTCGCCGCCGCCGGCATCATCGAACTCCAACCCTGAGCAGGTGCCGGCGCCGTCCCGGCGGCAATGGTGTTTTTTATCCACAGATTACGCAGATTAACGCAGATTTTTTTACAGATTGGCTGCTTGGCAGTCCAAAGCCCCACCCTGGGAGCGCCGCCGTCCCGGCGGCAAGGGTGTTTTTTATCCACAGATTCCGCAGATTAACGCAGATTTTTTTACAGATTGGCTGCTTGGCAGTCCAAAGCCCCACCCTGGGAGCGCCGCCGTCCCGGCGGCAATGGTGCTTTTTTATCCACAGATTACGCAGATTAACGCAGATTTTTTTACAGATTGGCTGCTTGCAGTCCAAGGCCCCACCCTGGGAGCGCCGCCGTCCCGGCGGCAAGGGTGTTTTTTTATCCACAGATTACGCAGATTAACGCAGATTTTTTTACAGATTGGCTGCTTGCAGTCCAAGGCCCCACCCTGGGAGCGCCGCCGTCCCGGCGGCAAGGGTGTTTTTTTATCCTCAGATTCCGCAGATTAACGCAGATTTTTTTCAGTTTGGCTGCTTGGCAGTCCAAAGCCCCACCCTGGGAGCGCCGCCGTCCCGGCGGCAAGGGTGCTTTTTTATCCTCAGATTCCGCAGATTAACGCAGATTTTTTTCAGATTGGCTGCTTGCAGTCCAAGGCCCCACCCTGGGAGCGCCGCCGTCCCGGCGGCAATGGTGCTTTTTTTATCCACAGATTACGCAGATTAACGCAGATTTTTTTCAGTTTGGCTGCTTGGCAGTCCAAAGCCCCACCCTGGGAGCGCCGCCGCCCCGGCGGCAATGGCCCTCTTGGCTGCATAATTTATCTCCTCGTTGGCGAGATAGATTACCACATAAAAACGCCCCCGTCTGGTCATAGTAAGGACCAGACGGGGGCGTTTATTTACAGGTGGCAGCTTGTAGTTGTCGTGCTCAGCGACGGTTCTTCGGCCTCTTCGGGCCTCTTTCCTTCTTGCGGCCCTCTTTGTCTTCATCCTTGAGTTCGTCCTTTGGCTCGTCAGCGAGACTTTCAGGCTCGTATTCATCAAAGAACAGGTGATAATTGATCAGATCAATCTGTCTTTTCAGATTGGCATGGCTGCCGGTGTACTTGCCTTGTTCCTGGTAGAACTTAGTGGCGCGGTCTTCCTGCTTTTTTGCTTCGGCGTCTTCAGCCTTTTTACCCAAGTCATCCAAGCGGTCCTGAAGTTTGTTAAAGTCCTTATCCAATGGCTTGCGGATTTTTTCGGCGATCTTGTAAAAATCTCGTTTGGCTCGTTCGAGTTTGCGGTCGATTCGTTCAAGCTTGCTCTTGGCTTTGCGGGCCTCTTTGGGATCATTGGCAGTCTCTAGCGCCTGCTGCTCGCGGTACAAGCCGATAATCTCGTTGTAGGCGGCAAAGAACTCTTTGTACTTGGGATTCTTGCGGGCGTTCGTCAAGTCATTATCACCGGGCTTGTTAGGGCGTTTCTCAGGCCGCAACCCCGCGTCGCGGTCCGACTTCTGGTCGCGCTCATCCAAGGGGCCGCCAATGCTGAGCAACGGCGCCACAACGGCAACCGCCAAGACGAGTTTCAACAGGAAGTGCTGGAAGTGAGATTTCATGGCAGGGGTCCTTTCTGGGTGGCTTAAGCCGATGTTGTCTCGGCTTGGTGAAAAAAAGTGGCGTTTAAGGGAAAAATAGCACGGATTTGTTTGATTTATAGCGAAGCATCCGTATAGTAGAGCTGTTTCCAAAAAAAGGGGCATTAGCTCAGTTGGCTAGAGCGTCTGCATGGCATGCAGAAGGTCATCGGTTCGAGCCCGATATGCTCCACCACCCCGTTT
>JAQWBY010000149.1 GCA_028706165.1 Lentisphaeria bacterium
TGCGGGCGGGAATGATCCTGGCCATTGAGCCGATGGTCAATGTCGGCACCTGGCGGATCACCATCGACCGCCGCGACGGCTGGACGGTGCGCAGCGCCGATGCGTCCTTGTCTGCCCATTTTGAACATCAAGTCCTGATCACCAAGAACCAAGCGGAGATTTTAACGTGGGTAAAGACTGCATAAAAGTCGAAGGTATTGTCAAAGAGCTGCTTCCCAATACGGAATTTATTGTCACTCTGGAAAACGGCCACGAGGTGCGTGCATACATCAGCGGCAAAATGCGGCTGCATTTCATTCGTATCCTGCCTGGTGATCAAGTGACGGTGGAATTGTCTCCCTACGATCTAACCAAGGGGCGCATATCCTATCGGAAACGCTAATGGCCGGGTTCTTGCCGTCGCTTGGCATTCGTTGGGGCGGCAAGCAAATTTGGCGTGTTTCTTGTTGATTTGTCACCAATTGTGCGCTATATTCAAATCCTTTGTTTTTTATCAGTATGAGTGGCGTCAATGTTTCCGGCCGCCGTTCAGGCTGGCATCTGAAGCATGGCCCCCTAAAAAAAGCCGGAAGGATCAGGCGGAAAGAAGGCATTATGAAAGTCAGAGCATCAGTCAAGCGTATGTGCAACAGCTGCCGCGTCGTGAAGCGTGCAGGCGTGATTCGGATCATCTGCAAGAATACCCGTCACAAGCAGCGTCAGGGTTAATGCGGCCGCAGGCGACGGCGCCCGGCACTGTGAACAGGAACAGGGAAGCTTCAAGCGTAGGAAGAAAACATGCCCAGAATACTCGGAATAGACATTCCCAACAACAAGCACACGAACATCTCTCTGACCTATTTGTATGGTATTGGGCAGAAGAGTGCGGATGAGATATGCCGTCGTGCCCAGATCGACCCCAGCACCAAGGCTGGCGAACTGACGGAGGCCAACATCTCGGCCATTCTGCAGATTCTTCAGGAAAGTTACATGGTCGAGGGTGATTTGCGCCGGCAGGTCGCGCAGAACATCCGTCGTCTGATTGCGATCAACTCGTATCGCGGCCAGCGTCATCGTCGCAACCTGCCTGTTCATGGTCAGCGCACGCGGACCAATGCCCGTACCCGCAAGGGCGGCAAGAAGACCGTCGGCGCGATCCGCGACCGTTCGGAACGCAAGCAGGCCAACACCGGCAGCAAGTAAGCCGCAGTTGGGTTTGGCCGGACTGTCCGGTGAGATCAGCAAGCAAGAGTAACGAAGGCCCCACCAGGGAGAAGATCACGATATGGCAGACGAAAGCATCGATGTGCAAAAGCCGGAGGAAAGCACCACTCCGCAGCCAGTTGAAACCAAGCGCGTCAAATCCAAGGGCGGCCGCCAGGTCTTGAGCGGTATTGTTCATATTGACTCGACCTTTAACAACACCCATGTGGCGATTTCGGACCAGCAGGGCAATATGCTGTCCTGGTCCACGGGTGGCAAATTGGGTTACAAAGGTTCGCGCAAGAGCACGGCCTATGTGGCGCAGTTGATTGCCACGGACGCTGCGAAGAAGGCGATGACGACCTACGGCTTGCGTGAAGTTGAAGTGCAGGTCAAAGGCCCCGGTGCGGGCCGTGAATCGGCAGTGCGCGGTATCGCCGCCGCCGGTTTGGATATTACGGTGCTCAAGGATGTCACCCCATTGCCGCACAATGGCTGCCGTCCTCCCAAACGCCGGCGTGTGTGAAGACACACGGTTGTCGGTTTTTGGGTTAAGCGAAGAGTGTATGGACATGAGCACGTAAGGAGAAAAACATGCCAGGCATTGAAGGTTTTGAGCTTCCCAACGCGCTGGTTGTGGACGAGGCGACGGCTACGCCGCGCTACGCCCGTTTTACCGCAGAGCCCTGGGAGAATGGCTTTGGGCATACGATGGGCAACGCGTTGCGTCGGGTATTGTTGTCCTCCATGGAAGGCGTGGCGGTATCAAGTATTCGGATTGATGGAGTTTCGCACGAGTTCAGCTCCATTCCGGATGTTCTTGAGGACGTCATGCTGATCATCCTCAACATCAAGCGATTGAAGTTTTCCTGTGACGGCAGTCTGCCGCGGACGCTTGAGCTGTACGCCGACGAGGCTGGCGAGGTGACGGCTGCGAACATCCGTGAAGACGGTGTGACCACGGTGTTGAATCCCGAGCAGGTGATTTGCACCTTGGACAAGAATCGTCCGCTGCGGATGGAATTGGAACTGGAGCGCGGCCGCGGCTATCGTGCTGCGGAGGAGAACAAGCGGGAGGACCAGCCGATCGGGACGATTCCCGTGGATTGTCTTTTCAGCCCGATTGAGCGGGTTCGCTATGACGTGCAGGCCTGTCGCGTTGGTCAGCACACCGATTACGACCGCTTGGAGCTTGAGGTTTGGACGGATGGTCGCATTGATCCTCGCGATGCGGTGGTTCGCTCGGCGATGATTTTGCGCGAGCACCTTGGGGTGTTCGTCAAGAGTGAAGGTGCTGCTATGAGTGGCACGGTATCGACCCCGGTGGCTGGGCTGACCGATGATGAGAAGGAGCTAGTCGAGAAGCTTTGCACCAACGTGAACAGCCTGGAGCTGTCGGTTCGTGCAGTGAACTGCCTGAATTCCGCGCAGATCAGCTATCTCGGCGAGTTGGTTGAGAAGTCCGAGGGCCAGATGCTGAAGTACCGCAACTTCGGTCGCAAGTCTCTACAGGAGATCAAGCTGAAGCTTGAGAGCCGGGGCTTGAATCTGGAGATGGTCCTGGCTGACAATGTCAGGGATGAAATGAACCGCCTGTTGGCGTTGAAAACGCAGAATAAAGAGGATTGAGCCGGATGAGACATCGCAAACACACATTTAAGATTGGTCGCACGTCAGCCCATCGGCGTTCCCTTCTGGCCAATGCCGTCTGCAGTCTGATTGAGCATGGTCGGATCACGACGACGCTGGTAAAGGCGAAGGAAGTTCGCCGCTTGGCCGAGAAGATGGTGACCTTGGGCAAGACAGGCACCCTGCACACGCGTCGCCAGGCTATTGCCGAGCTGCAGCAGGTTGACAAAGTCGGCAAGTTGTTCAGCGAGATCGCACCGGGCTTCAAGGAACGCCAGGGCGGCTACACCCGCATGATGAAGCTCGGGCCACGCATAGGCGATGGTGCCGAGATGTGCATCTTGGAATTTGTTGAGAATGACGAGAAGACCGCTGCGCTGAAGAGCGCCGGCGCCGAGGCTGCGGCGGCAGTGGAAACGCCGGCAGTGGAAACGCCCGCGGCGGAAACGCCAGCGGCGGAGGATGCTCCGCAGGCCTGATGGTCATTTTGTTTTGTCTGAACGCTGAAACCGGTGACGGGAGAATAACCGTTGCCGGTTTTTTGCGTCATGACCAAAGTGCGGCGCGAGTCATTGCCGGCGGGTTGCCGGGTGAGTGGAGCAGATTATGAACGAGCAGGGCTGTGGTGATTTTCAGGAACTGTGGTCACGGGACCTCGCCCGACTCGGGCTGCGTGCCCGGCTTTTCCGTCATGGCTGTGGCATGGAAGTGCTGTGCATGGAAAACGGCGATCGCGAGAACTGGTTTTCCGCCTGCTTTCCCACCATGCCCACGGATGACAGCGGCGTGGCGCACATCATTGAGCACGTGGTGCTCGGCGGTTCCCGGCGTTATCCGGTGAAGGACCCCTTCATGGAGATGGTGAAGTCGAGCATGGCGTCCTTTATCAACGCCATGACCTATCCCGACCACACGGTGTATCCCGTTGCTAGTACCAACCGGCGGGATTTCTTTAACCTCGTCGATGTCTATTGGGACGCGATTTTCTATCCGAATCTGAGTACGGACGGGCTGCGGCAGGAGGGCTGGCACTACGAGCTGTCGCAGCCGGGCGATTTGACGTCGCCGCTCTGTGTCAACGGCATTGTCCTCAATGAAATGCGGGCGGCCTCGGCAGAACTTGACACGGTCATCGACCAGGAACTCAATCGCACGCTGCTGCCTGACTCGCCCCGGGCCTTCGAGGCCGGCGGGCGGCCCGAGGCCATCAGTGCGCTAAGCGACGAGGCCTTCCGCGATTTTTATCGCCAGCACTACCACCCGTCGCGGGCGCGCATTTGCTTATGGGGCGACATTCCCACCGCCGAGAAATTATCCTACGTATCCCGGCACCTGGCCGCGATGCCGGGGCTCGGCGCGGTGAGTGCGAGAGCGCCATTGCCGCCGCGGCCGCGGCAGGCGCGCTGGACCTCACCCCGGCGCCAGCGCGTGGCTTTTGCGCCGGAGCTGAGTGATGGGCAGAGCGACCAGGCCGGCGCGTGGGTGATGGCCTGTTTTCTGCATGACGGCCTGGAGCCCCTGCTGGACCTGGCTTTCGACCTGTTGGATTACCTTCTGCTGGGCGACGCCGCGGCGCCGTTGCAGAAGGCCCTGCTGGAATCTGGCCTCGGTGATGGCCTGGTCGATAGCGGCTATGACAACGAAAGCATCGAAGCCGTTTTCCGCGTCGGCCTGACGGGCTGCCCGCCGGAGAATTTTCCGGCGTTGGAGCGGTTGGTGCGTGATTGTTTGACGGCGCAGGTCCGCGAGGGTTTCAGCCCCGCGAAGCTGCAGACGGCTTTCCGGCAGTTTCGTCTGGAACAGCAGGAGATTGGCGAAGACCACTGTCTGTCTGTGCTTGAGGACGTGTTTTCGTCTTGGATTCACGGTGGCGACCCGTTGTTGTATGTGGACAACGCGGCGGTTCTGGACGAACTGTCGGCGACACTGGCTGCGCAGCCGCGTTATCTGGAAGAGCTGCTTGCGCGTCACGTGTTGAACAATCCTCATACGCTCTATCTTGAACTGGTTCCGGACACGACCCTGCAGTCTCGTCGTTTCGCCGACGAGGCTGCGCGCCTGGCGGCTATCCGTGCGGGAATGAGTGACGATGAGTTGCGCCGGATAGACGCCGAGGCCGCCGCTCTCAAGACGCGGCAGGAGGCACCCAACCGGGCTGAGGACCTCGCCTGTCTGCCGCGCTTGCAGCGGGAAGACCTGCCGCGGGAATTGCCGCCATTTCCCTGTCGGCGTGAAGTCTTACCGACGGGCCTGATCCTGCTGCAGCCGGAACTGTTCAGTAATGGCGTGAGTTATCTTGATTTAGCCTACCCGTTGTCGGCGTTTCCCAGTGAGCTCCTGCCGGCGCTGCCCTTTTATTTTCACCTCGCAGCCCGCGTCGGTGTTGTCGGCCGGAGCTACGATGCGATGGCTGAAAAGCTAGCGTCGGCAACGGCGTCTATTCAGTACCGGCCCTTAATCGGCCACGACATCCGCTCGAAGAACACTACCCTCGGTGGCTACGTCATCATCCATCTTAGTGCTCTTGAAGAGTGTCTGCCCGAAGCCTTGGCGCTGCTCCAGGATCGCCTGCGCCTGACTGTCTTCGACGAACGGAAGCGCTGCCATGAACTTCTGCGCCAGAACTGGTCCCAGGTACGTGACGATCTACTCGAAAATGGGCAGGGCGTGGCGATGACCCGCGCCGCAGCCGGACTGTCGCCCCTGAGCACCCTCGCCGAGAGCTGGCGCGGCGTCGAACACGCCGTGGCCGCGAAGAAGAATGCGCGCAACTTCGCTCGTGAATTCGGCGCCTTGCAGGAGCAATGCCGGGCCATCCAGGCCTGCCTGGCGGCGCAGTCGCCACTGGCGGCGGCCTATGTCGGTGGCGACGTCGGTTTGGCCGCCTGCCGCGATTTTCTACGGGGCTTCGGGGTGGGGGGGGCGTCTGCCGGGCTTTTGCTACCGTCTCTGCCAGCGTGGCCAGCGACAGGGCGGCGTGAGGCCTTGCTGGTGAACGGCGGTGTCGGCTTTTGTGCGCGGGTCATGCCGGCGCCATTGGCGACCGCGCCGTCGTCGGTGGCGCTGCATGCCTATGCGCACATGCTCAGCTGCGGGAAACTCTGGGATGAGATTCGCGTCAAGGGCGGCGCCTATGGCGTGCACTGCAGTTACGATGGCAATCTCGGCATGCTGCAGCTCAGCTCCAACAGTGACCCACAGCCCGCCAGGACTTTCGGCGTCTTTGCCGCACTCGCGCAAGACGATTTCCGCTGCGACGACGAGGATGTCCACGCCGCCATCATCGCGGGCATCAAGGCCGACGAACGGCCGCTGCGGCCCGCCCGGGCCTGCGCCCAGGCGCTCTGGCGCGAACTCTTCGGCTGGGCTGACGAGCGCCGCGGCGAAATCCGCCGCCGGCTCTTTGCCCTCACGCCCGAACACGTGCGACGCGGCGCGGCCGAATTCTGGCAGCAGTCCGCAGAGTTGGCCAACGACTGCGTAGTCGCGCCGGGCGCGCTGGCCAGCTCACTGCACTACCGGACTTTGACTGTCTAGCCACGACCCGCGTCGGCCGCACGCCGGCGACTAAACGGAGGAACGCCATGCAGACAGAAAACGATATTCTCTTCATCGCTGACGACAGCGATCCGTCTTTTGGCCGTAGCGTTCTGGCGCGTCCAGGCGTCGTTAACCTACCAGCGTCAGCATCGCCGGCACAGTTGGCGATGCTGACGGGCTGTCCGCGCTGCGTGCTGTTGCAGGTGGCTGCTGAAGCACGCGCGCAGTGGCTACGTGAACTGCTGCGTCGCAAATGGCCCATCGCTTGCGCGTGGCCCGAAAATAGCGCCACGGGTGCGAGCGACGACGATTCGCACTGGCTCACGCAACTCGCCGCCGCAACCCGGAAGCGTCGCCTGCCGGCATGTGTTCTCGGCGCCTGGCGGGTGCTGCCGGCACTGGCGAGTCTTAAGGAAATGATGAGTGGCGGTTGCCTCGGCGAGTTGTATCTGCGCTCCTGGGCTTGGGGCAAAGCCGCAGTGCCGTCTCGCCGCCAGCAGTGGCTGGCCAACGATGTCCTAAGCTGGCTGGCTGCCGACACTACTGCGTGCAGTGGACTGAATATACCGCGTGGATCGGGTAGTCCGGGTGATGATAGCATTTTCGAACGGAGCTTAGCATCGCTGGGTACCGGCGAAGCCCTCTGCCGTATTGTCGGCAGTGCCGGCCAAGCCGTGGCGCGGTTACACTTGCCTGATGGCGCCGGTTGCGTGGAAAGCCATCTGGGGTCGCGTCGCCGGCGCCAGGAATTCGCCGCCGTCAACGGCCTTGAACTGGAGCTGACCCTCCTCTGGCGTTTTGCTAGCAGGGAGCTGAAGGCCTGGCCGCTGCTGGCTATGCTCAACGATGATGTCCGGTAAGGTATTGAGCTTGAGAAAGGGCAGGAGCCATATTCAAGCGGGGGCGCACAAGTGCGCCCCAACGCGGACAGCCGGGGGCAGGGGATTTGCAGCCTGCCGGACAAAAAGCTGCGAGGACAACGGCAAGCAATGGGTGGGTGATGACGAAAAAGGGTAAGCGGTCACCCATTGATAATGGCCGGCCTCAGGGGACGCCAGGGACCAGTGGGACTGATTGGCGGCGGGGCGCTGGGGCGAGGACTCACGTCTCACGTCTCACGACTCATGGCCGGGACTGTGGGGACTTTCGGGACTGTGGGGAATGACGCTTTGGACACCAGGGACTGATTGGGAACTTCTTGGACTTCGGGGACCGGTTGCTTGATACCCGGGGCGTCCGGCGGCGGCAGAGAGACAAGGTGTGCGTCTATTATCAATGGGTGGCCGATTACGAAAAAGGCTGTGAAAGGGGTCGCGATGATTTGCAAAACGCCTAATGGCCCTTAAATTATTTGCTCTTTGCATGTCTGCCAGGTGAACGGGAACACATACATAGCTGAGTTGGAATCATGAAGACATTTTTGCCCAAAGTTGACGAAATCGAGCGCAAGTGGTACGTGGTGAATGCTGAAAACCAGGTTCTGGGACGTTTGGCCGTGCAGATTGCCAATGCGTTGCGGGGCAAGGACAAAGCCTGCTTCACCCCTCATTTGGATTGTGGTGACTTCATTGTCGTGGTCAATGCCGAAAAGGTCGTCATGACCGGCAAGAAAGACACGCAAAAGATCTACCAGGACTACTCCGGTTATACGGACGGTTTGAAGCGCCAGACGGCTGACGTTGTCCGCGCGAAAAATCCCACCCGTCTGATTCGTGACGCCGTGTGGGGGATGATGCCCAAGGGTCGTCTGGGCCGTGCCCAGTTCTCCAAGCTGAAAGTCTATGCCGGTCCCGAGCATCCGCACGCGGCACAGAAGGTCGAAGCATTCAACGTCAAGTAACGAATTATCATAGTGTCAGGAGCAAAGGATTTCAGCATGTCAGAGAACGAAGTGATTCATGCCATTGGCCGCCGTAAGTCTGCCAGTGCCCGTGTTCATATGAAGCCCGGCACTGGTAAGATCGTTATCAATCGCCGGTCGTTTGAGGATTATTTTCCGACCGAGGCTCTTCGCGGCTATGCCACGCAGCCGTACCAGATCACTGGCCTGGGCAGCGAATTTGATTTGACCATCACGCTTGATGGTGGTGGCCAAGCCGGCCAAGCCGGCGCAGTCCGTCACGGCATTGCCCGCGCGCTGGAGATCCACAAGCCCGAGTTGCGCGCCGTGCTCAAGGCCGCCGGCATGCTCACCCGTGATTCCCGTGAGAAAGAGCGTAAGAAGCCCGGTCGCCCCGGAGCCCGCAAGCGCTTCCAGTTCTCCAAACGCTGATTGTTGTCGGTCATTGTTTTCATGCGCTCCGGATCCGGCGATCGTGTATCGCCGGTTCCGGTTTTTTTGTTCATGGAGCCGATGCCGCGTCAGGCCCTGCCCCGTCGGGGCCCTCGGTGTCTTGTTGGTGCGTGGTAGCAAAAGCCGCGCAGGATAGGGTTGTGATCAGGAAGAAAGAGGTCCGGAATCATGTCGAAAATCCGCGTTGGCATTGTCGGTGCATCGGGCTACGCTGGAGAAGAGTTACTGCGCCTGTTGTTGCAGCATCCGTCAGTCGAGTTGACCTGCATCACGTCGCGACAATACGCCGGTCAGCCAGTGGGCACGGCCTTTCCCCGCTACCGTGAATGCCCGCTGAATTTCATAGCGCCGGACGTGGCCAGTTTTGCTGCGTTGGTGGATGTTGCCTTTCTGGCG
>JAQWBY010000150.1 GCA_028706165.1 Lentisphaeria bacterium
GGGGTGGCCTTTTTGATGTCGGCGATGGCTTGGACGACGGCGTGCACCTGCCATGGCTGGCTGAGTTGGCCGTGGTATTGGGGTGCGGGCAGGTCGGGGCAGTCGGTTTCGCTGAGGATGCGGTCCAGCGGCGCGTAGAGCGCGGCGGCGCGTGCGCGGCGGCTATTGGGGTCGGCGACGGGGCCGCAGAAGGACAGGTAGAGACCGTGGTCGAGGGCCTGGCGGGCGATGTCGCGGCTGGCGCCGAAATGGTGGCAGTAGCCGCGCAGGGTGGTGATGCGCAGGTCCTTGAGTAGGGCGAAGAATTCTGGCCAGGCCTTGCGGTTGTGCAGGCACACTGGCAGATCAAATTCGCGGGCGATGAGCAGCTGTTGTGCCAGCGCGGCGAGCTGTTTGGTGGCGCTGTCGCGGTGACTGAGGAAGTCCAAGCCGATTTCGCCGACGGCGATGATCTTGGCGCCCGGGGGCGGTGCGGCGATGGCCTGGCGTAACTCGGCAGCGCTGTGGTCATCCCAGTCGGCGAGGAAGAACGGGTGCATGCCCAGGGCGGCATAGACGATGTCATGGCGGGCACTGAGGGAGGCGACGGCGTCCCATTCGTTGCGTCGCGCCGCGTTGGCGAGAATGCCCTTGACGCCGTGCGCCACGCACTCCGCGATAAGCTGCGGCAGGATCGGCGCCAGGCGCGCGTCGGCCAGGTGGGCGTGGGCGTCATAGAGCGGGATTGCTGCCATGTCACTGCTCCCGACAAAAAGGCCCGGCGGATTGCCGGGCCGGTGGTAGACGAGACGATTATGGTGCGGCTGGCGCCGCTGGGGCAGGAGCGGCTGGGGCAGGAGCGGCTGGGGCAGGAGCGGCTGGGGCAGGAGCGGCTGGGGCAGGAGCGGCCGGTGTTGGCGCGGGTACAGCTGGCGCCGCTGCTTCGGCGTTGGGTTTTTCGTCTGCTTTTGGTTCGGGTTTCGGGAGGTCTTTGAAGAGCTCGTCGCGCTTTTTATCGATATTGTTCAGGGCGTAGGTGCCGACTTCGAAGGTCCATGGCGAGAGTTTGGCGAAGAGTTCTTGTGCCTTGGTTTGGTTTTCCTTGACCTTCTGGGCGAATTCGGCGTCGAGGCGTGCTTTATCTTCGGGTTTTTCGTCTGGGGCGACGTCGCGGGTGGTCTTGCCGTTCCAAGCCAGTTCGACGATGCGCAGGTAGCGTTTGCCATTGACGGCTTTGCCGAAGAGGATCTTGTAGCTGACATCGTCAAAATCGGTGGCATCGAAGCCCTTGACTTCTCCGTCTACCATACCGATGTCTTCCGGTTTGGCATTCGGGTCAGCGACGTCGTTGAAGCGGATCCAGGAGAAGGCGGATTTGATGCTGTTGAGCTTGGACGTGTCCGCTTCCTTGCCCTCGGGGACCTCGCCGACGACGGCGAGATTGTCGCTCTTGCTTTTGCGTTCGACGGTCCACAGGGTTACCTCGCCGGCGCTGAGGGACGCCGATTTGAGGTCGCTGATTTTGAAGAAGTCCTTGTTGAGCCAGAAGGTCACCGGCTCGTCTACCAGGGCGAAAGTGTTGGCGGCGATGACGGGTCGTTGGTCGTTGAGGACGATATAGCGGCCGACGGGCGCCGTGTTTTCGCCGGGCATCATGCCGGGCATGGCCGGTTCGGCGGATTCCTGCTCGTGCTTTTTGCCGAAGACGAGGGTCTGGAGGGCATCGCCGGCGGCATTATGGAAGCTGACTGTGACTGCGCCGTCGGCCGGCGTGAGTTGCAGCTCGGCGAAGTGCTGCTGCGCAATGGCCAGTTCGCGGGCGACGCGGGTCTCGCTGAGGTCGAAGACGAACTGGTTCAGCTCGGAGAAATTGGCGGGGAAGCCATAGCGTTCCTTGACGCTCCAGCCCGGTTCCGTTTTTTCCAGGGTCACGGTCTTGTCGCCCGAGCTGAACGTGACGCGGGTGACGGCGCTGCTGTCGAAGTCCTCCGGCACCAGCGTGGTGCCGGCGGCGGCGCCGCTCTGCCAGCCGCGTTTTGCTGGGCGGTTCATGACGAAGGCGGCGATGGCGAGGACGATTGCCGCGCAGATCAGGACAATGAGTTGTTTCTTGTTCATTTGCGTTTGCTCCTTCCGCGTTTGACCAATGCCAAGGTGAGACCGCCGATGACGACCAGCGCGGGCATCAGGGCGATATTAGCCAGCATGATGTTGTTTTCGAGGGCGTCGATGTCCTGGCGCAGCTGCTTGCGGACGCTCTTGAGGCTCTGCTTGGCCTCGGCTTCTTTCTTACGGAATTTGGCCAGGGCCTGCCGTTGTTCGGCGGAGAGCAGATCGCGCTCGCCGGGTTGGCGTTTGCGCTGCAGGTCATTGATTTCGCGCTGGATGTCCTGCACTTCGGCTTCGAGTTTGGCGATCTGTTCGCGGTAGCGCTCGTTGGCGGCCAGCTCCATGGCCTTCACGCGGGTGAAGGGGCGGGACGTGCCGCCGCGGGAGCGGATGCTGAACAGCGCGTTGTCGCCGCTGAGACTCTCCAGCATATTCTGCGCAAAAGCCAGATTCTGGTTGATAGGCTGGACGAAAGTCTGGCCGAAGATCGAGCTGCGGCGTACGCAGAAGGGATCGTAGAGCATGTCGGCGTCCGCAACCAGCACTACCGCGCCGGGCTTGCTCGATGCGCTCAGCCAGGTGCTGACAGACTCGGCTTTTGCTTCGCCGTTCTTGCCGTCTTCGTCGGCTTTTGCTTCGCCGGGTTTGCCGTCGGGATAGGCGGTTTTGAAGGTGCCGGTGAGGCGGATGGCGAGTTCTTTGGTGGTGAGGTCGGCGCGGAAGTCCTTCATGAGATCCTTGCCGCTGCGCTGGGCCATGTATTTTTCGAGGAACTGCGAGTCGTCGGAACTGCTGATGAGGACGGTTTTGGTGAGGCCCTCGGCGGGCGTGCCGGCGAAGGCGCCGGTATTGAGCATGAGCATGGAATTGAGGAGGGCGACGGCCGGGTCATTGCGGTCGATATGCTCCACGCCAAGACTGAGGACGCTCGGCATGGTCTCGGCGCCGCTTTGCGGTCCCTGGCGGATTTCGGTGGCGGCGCTGCGGTCGAGGACGACTTTTTCGGTCTCGAAGCTGACTCCCCATGCCTTGAGTAGCGGATCAAGGGACGATGCGGCTGGCGGCATGTACTGCATCTGCTGCGGCTGGTTCTGCATGTCGGCCATGCACATCGGGTCGAGGAAAGCGATCAAGCGGCCGCCGCGGAGGACGAACTGGTCGAGGGCAAAGAGCGTCTTGGCCTCAAGCTCCTTCGGGTGGATGGCCATGACGATGTCAATGTCGTCGGCGATGGCGTCGCTGCTGACGGGCAGCTCGACGACGTCGTATTCTTTTTTGAGTTCGGTGATGATCATCCATGCGGGCTTCATGCCGCCCGGTTGCCCCTGCATCATCATATTGGGGTTGTCGATGCCGCCCATGACCATCATGGGGCTGATGACGCCGACTTTGGGCTTGCTGGGGTTGGTGACGTTGATGAGGGCGCGGGTGATGTCGTATTCCAGCAGGCTTTCGCGTTCGGGGCTGAGGAAGGGCAGTGTGGCCAGGCGGCCGGCGCAGCTGATGGCGATGCCGAGGTACACGCGGTCTTCCATGCCGAGGGCGTCCATCGGCTGGCCGACGACGCCGTCGAGGTGGGCGGAATCCTCCGCGTCGGAGTCGGGCTGGGGATTGAGCTTGGTGACATCGATGTGCTTGCCGGCATTGCGCTTGTACTCTTTGAGGATGTCTTCGACGCGGTTGGCGTAGGTCTTCATGAAGACCGGCATTTGTGCGACGTCCTTGGAGTAGTAGAAGCGGATGCTTACTGGCTGGTCGAGTTTCTGCAGGGTCTGGATGGTGCCGTCCGACAGCGTGAAAAGCTTGTCGCTGGTGACGTCCCAGCGGACATTCGCCGGCTTGAAGATGAGGTTGACAATGATGAGGATGACGGCCATGACGGCGACGCCACCGAGGGAATAAAAGAAGGCCTCGAGATGTTTTTTATGGCTGCTCATAGTTAACGTTGCTCCTTGGTCCTTGGCCGCCGGTCGCGGCGGCCTGACATGCCGGTTGGTTTACGCGCGGTAGGTCTTCAGCACGATGTTGGTAGTGAACAGGGCGAAGACGACCAGCGAGATGAAGTACACGAAATCGCGGAGGTCTAGGACGCCGCGCTGCATGCTTTCAAAGTGGAACATGACGCTGATGCCGGCGGCGAATTCCACCAGGTTGTTGGCCGCGCCCCATTTGAGGAGGATGTTGGTGACGGGTGGGTAGCCGGCAAGGACCAGGAAGAGACAGATAACGACCGAGGTGATGAAGCTGATGACCTGATTGCGAGTGCAAGCCGAGGTCATGCCGCTAATGGCCAGATAGGCACCGGCCATGAGGAAACTGCCGATGTAGCCGGTGAGCATGGGGCCCAGATCGGGCTCGCCCAGGTAGCAGACCGTGATCGGCATCGGGAGGGTCAGCAGCAGCGCGAAGCCCAGGAAGATCCACCCGGCGAGGAACTTGCCGGCGATGGCCGCGGCAGTGTTGACGGGCATGGTGAAGAGCAGTTCGAGAGTGCCCTGGCGGCGTTCCTCAGACCACAGGCGCATGCCCACGGCCGGCACCAGCAGCATGTACAACCAGGGGTGCCAGACAAAAAAGCTGGTGAGGGTCGCTTCTTTGAAGCGGAAGAAACCGCCCATCATGAAGGTGAAGAAGCCCGTGAGGAGCAGGAAGATGACGATGAAGACGTAGGCGACTGGCGAGTTGAAGTAACTGGCCAGCTCCCGTTTGGCGATGATCCAGGTATTTTTCATGCCTTGTTCTCCTTCGCGCTGTCAAGGCTGGTGATGGTGCGGAAGACGTCGTCCAGCCGGCCGGTTTCCGTGTGCAGTTCGTCAAATTGCCAGTGCTTGCCGTCCAAAACGGCCTTGATGGCGGGCGCCAGGGCGATGGCGGGATCTTGGCGCTGGACCAGCACCGTGACGGCCTGGCCGTCCGCGCCGAGTTTGCTGACGTCGCCGGCGCCGGCGATGGCACCGAGGGCGCTGCTGATGTCGGCGTAGGGCACGCCGTGAACGCGGACCTGCACGGCGCCAGCGTCGTTGGAACGCGCCTTGAGCTCGGCGGGGCTGCCGTTGAAGACGAGTTTGCCCTGGTCGATGATGATTACGCGGCTGCAGATGGCCTCGACTTCTTCGAGGATGTGCGTGGAAACGATGATGGCCTTGCTCTTGCCCATGTCGCGGATGAGCATACGCATCTCGTGCTTCTGGTTGGGGTCCAGGCCGTCCGTAGGTTCGTCAAGCACCAGCACCGGCGGGTCGTGAAGAATCGACTGGGCAAAGCAGCAGCGGTGGAAGTAGCCTTTCGACAGGGTGTCGATGCTCTGTCGGCGGACTTTTTGCAGGTGGCAGGTCTCGATTGCCTTCTCGACCGCGTTTTTCTTCTCATCGCCGCTGAAGCCGCGGATGGCGGCGCAGAAGGCCAGGAAGTCCTCGACGGTCATGTCGTTGTACGCCGGGGCGTTTTCTGGCAGGTAGCCGAAGAGAGCTTTGGCCGCGATGGGGGCCGTTTCGATGTCGTGGCCGCCAATTTCGATTTTGCCGCCGGAGAGGGGTAGGAAGCCGGTAAGCATCCGCATGGTGGTTGACTTGCCGGCGCCGTTGGGCCCCAGGAATCCCAGGACTTCGCCGGATTGAACCTCGAAGGACACGTGGTCCACCACGAGGTTCGGCCCGAACCATTTTTGCACGTCTTGAGCCTTGATCATGCCTAACATTTCCTCCTGATTTTCAGGTTGCCGACAACAGGGGTGCCAGAGGGAACAAAGCCCTTTTGACCCAGTGATAAAACGCGAGTTCCCAGCCACGAAATGCTTTTTCGGGGAAAAAGGCACGGCTGGACGAAGAAAATCCGACTGACGGGTCGGCTGGTGCTGCCGGCGTGCTCACTGCACGAGCTTAGCGAAGGCCACTGCGCGGATGCCGAAGGTCTTGATCTTAAGAGTGCGCCAGGGCGAGTCCGGCGACCATGGCAGGCTTACGTCGGCGCCGAATTCCAGGACGAGGAGTGCCTGCGGTCCGGCCCAGGCGGCGAAGTCGGCATCCAGCAGTAGCTCGCGGGCGCCGTAGGCACCCGCCGGGGGGTGATAGGGCGGATCGGCGAGAATGACGTCGCAGCTGCCGGCCAGCTGCGGCAGCAACGCCGGCGCACGGCTGGCGTCGCCGCAGAGCACATCGATATCCGGCGCGGACGGATTGCCCATGGCCTTGAGGACAGCCTGGAGGTTCTGCTTGATGACCATGCAATGCGCCTGGGCCTTCTCGACGAAACGGACGCTTCTGGCGCCGCGGCTGAACGCTTCCAGCCCGAGGGCGCCAGTGCCGGCGAAGAGATCGACGACGACGCTGTCGCCGAGGTCGCCGATAGTGGCGAAAAGCGCTTCCTTGACACGGTCTTCGGTTGGTCGGACGTCACGTCCTGCCGGGGCGGTGAGGCGAATACCCCGGGCTGCGCCGCTGATGATTCTCATTGGGTGGTGGATGGGCTGTGGGTTTTTTTGTTCAGGTATGGCTCGGCCCGGCCGGCGCAGCGTGGGCACTCGGGCATTTGGGCCTGGCGTTTACTGAGAAAGACGAGGCCGCATTTGGTGCAGGAGCCTAGCTTGTGCCTGGAGATGTCCCAGGCGACGGCCTGGTCGCGGATAATGGTGATGATATAGGCGACGAAAGCCAGCACGAAGAGCCCCAGGACATGCAGAAGCATAGCGTTCTGGATGCTGATGGTCATGAAAAAGGGGATGGTCATGGGCAGATTGGCCTTAACTACGGGCTGCGGGCAGGCGCCAGTCGATTTCCAGCAGGAGCTTGCGGGCACGACGAGGACCGGCGGTCGCCGGCGTGAAGGGCTGGCGTTGGAAATAATCGCGGACGGCGTTGAGTAGCAGCTCATCGAGTTTGACATTGCCGCAACTCTGACGAATGACCGTGCGGGGCATGGGCAGCAACGGCGTCAACTCGATTTCCAGCAGGGTGATCTGCTGGGGCTGGCCGTGGTCGTTGATGGCCTGGCTGATGAAATCCGGCTGGATGATGGGCGGGTCAATGACCAGACGACCACGCAAATCGCGCCAGAAAATGCCGCTGGGTGTCTGCCATTGCGGCAGCGGCGGTATGGTCAGCGCCGTATCCCGCGGCCATTGCTCGGTCAGCAGCAAGTCCAGGCTGCTCAAGCGAATGGGCAGGGCCATGGCATGAATCACCGGCGGCGTCGGAGCACCCGGATTCCAGACGTTGGCGGGCAGCGCCGCGCGGAATTCATGCTGGGGCAGGGGGCGGAAGCGCGCAAAGCCCATGTCGATATTGGGCAGGATGAAGATGGTCGGGTCGCTGATACTCAGCCAGTCGTATATCGTCGCCAGAGCTGGGGCGGTCCCCGCCTCAAGGCGGGGCGGTAGACTGACGACCTCGGCGTCGTTCGCACTGTTGGTCTGCGGGTCGGCGCTGGTGCTGGTAACGTCGAGAAAAAGCATTGGCGACAGCAAGAGCAGTGCCGTCGCGCAGGCGAAGAGTCGGCGCCACAGGGCGTGCGTGCGATAAGTTTGGCGGCGGTTTCGGCGCTTCATGGCATCTGGCTACTGCGAGCTGGGGCGAGGTTGAGCTGTGGCGCGGCGTTCGTCGCTTCGACGTCGGCGACAAGATAGACCCCGAGGCCGAGGGAGCGCGCCAGAGCCATCACGGCATTGATACGTTCATAGGGCAGGTCTTTGTCTGCCCGCAGGGCGACCATTGGTGGGCGCGAGGCCTTGGGAGCGGTGGCGGGATCGAGATTGCGTCGGCGGGCGCTGGTGATGTTGCTTTCCCGGACTCGCTCGCGCAGCTCTTTTTCCAGGCCGTGCCAGTCGAGGGCTTTTTCGTTGAAGAAGATCTGGCCCGAGCGGGTGATGGTGATGATGAGTTTGTCGGCTTCGTGCATCTCGGCCTGCGCGGTGCGCGGGAGGCTGAGCGACGTCTCGACCTGGGTGCCAGGCCAAAAGACCACGCTGTTGCCGATGAGGAAAAAGATCAGCAGGATGAAAAACAAGTCGAGTATGGCGACCAGCGGGTACTGGCCGGCGGTGACGCCCATAGTGCTTTTCCAGCGCGGCATATCAGAGGTCTTTCTGCTTGTCGTCGTCCATCTCGTCGCTGATCGTGGCGTTGTCGATGGCGCTTTCTTCGGTGGGCGTGGCGGTCAAGGCTGACACGGCGCCTTGGTCGGCGGGCGTGAATTTGCGCGCTGCGAGGAAGTAGATCATTTCGCTGGCGCTCTTTTCCATATCGAGGACGATCTTGCCGATTTGTTCGGCGAGGATGAAGTAGAACAGCTGTACTGCGAGGGCGACAATGAGTCCCATGACGGAGCTGATGAGGGCGCTGCGGACATGTTCGGCGAGCTGGATGGTTTCGACAAAGTGGCCCTGGCCCTGCATTTTGCTGAAGATGCTCATGAGGCTGATGAGGGTGCCCAGTAGGCCCAGCACGGGGGCGATCTGGCCGATGGCGGCCAGCAGCTTGGTATTACGTTCAAGCCGGGGAATCTCGGTCAGTGCGGCCTCGTCCACTGCCTGGCGGATCTTCCCCTCGTCCTGGTCGCAGTGGCAGATGGCGGCGCGGACTGTGGCAGATACCGGTCCGGGCGTGCTGTCGCAGATGGCGATGGCCTCGACGACTTTGTTGTTCTTGAGGATGTTGAACAGCCCGCGGAGAAATTCGCGGGTGTCGATGCGAGCGCGATGGCAGTAGAAAAAGCGGTCGAGGAAGATGATTGTCGCCAGAAGCAGGCAGCCCAGAAGCACATAGACAATGGGTCCGCCGTCGTTGAGCAGCTGTTGAAAATAGGACATGGACTTCTCCGTTGAGTAAGACAAACGGCCCGGGGGCCTTTTTAAGTGTAAACTTGTAATCTAGCACGATGTGGCAAAAAATGCGTTGCGATCGCCGGCTCCGG
>JAQWBY010000151.1 GCA_028706165.1 Lentisphaeria bacterium
ACGCGGTGATCCTGCGCTATCCGGCCGGGTCGGCCAGTGCCCTCGCTGTCTCTCATGCCGACTACGCCTGGGGGCGCGCGGAAGTGCTGCGCCGGGGGGGCCGCCTGGCGCTGTGGGCCGTTGGCCGGGAAGTACAGACGGCGCTGGCTGTGGCGGATATCCTGGCAGAGCAGGGCGTGCCCATCACCGTGGTCAACACCCGTTTTGTCATGCCCTTCGATGAGGCCTTGATGCGTCAACAGCTCGATGACGGTATGCGCGTGGTTACCTTGGAAGACCACAATATCGCCAGCGGCTTCGGCAGCATTGCCAAAGAGTTTTTCGCAGGGCATGCCAGTGGGCGGATAGAGAAGCTGGGATGGCCCAACGAGGTCCTCGGCTGGGGCAGCCCGGCCGGGCTGCGCGAACGCCATGGGCTGACGGCCGCCGCTATCGCTGGACGCCTGCGGGTGCTTCTCTGATCAGCGCTTTTTGGGGCTGGCCGCCGGCGCCACGGGCTGGCATTTCGGGCAGAAGAAGCTTGAGCGGCCGCCGATCACCGTCCGTTCAATGATCGTGCCACAGCGCCGGCAGACTTCGCCTGCGCGGTCATAGACCCGCAGCTTGACGGCGAAGCCACCTTCACTGCCATCGAGGGTTCTGAAGTCGCTGATGGTGGTGCCGCCAGCGGCGATGGCTTCCCGTAGCACCTTGCGGATGGCCCGGGCCAGCCGTCCGCACTGTTCTTCGTCCAGGTTCTGCGCCGGCGATTGTGGCGCAATACCGGCGCGGAATAGTGCTTCACTGGCGTAGATATTGCCCACGCCGACGACCTGCTGTTGGTCCATGATGAGCGTCTTGATGGGGCAACGCCGGCCCCGGCTGGCCGCGAAGAGCCAGGCCGCATTGAACTGGCTTGACAGTGGCTCCGGCCCCAACGCGGCCAGCGCCGCCGGCCAACGGCGAAAGTATCGCCCCGGGCAGAGCCTGATCTGGCCGAAGCGCCGCGGGTCGCAGAAGCGCAGGACGCGGCCGTCGGTGAGGACCCAGCGGGCGCGCACGTGCTTGGCGCCACAGCTGTCGTCAGGGTTGGCGGCGAGGACAAAATAGCCCGTCATGCCCAGGTGGATGATCAGGCCGTCGCCTTCGGCGAAAAGCATCAGGAGGTACTTGGCCCGGCGGCGGACGGCGATGATGCGGCGCTGGCGGCAGAACGCGTCGAGCTCGTCGCTGCCGGTGCCGCGGCGGAGCTTGCCGCAGCTTTCGGCGCTGGCGATGCTGGTGCCGATGAGCGCGCCGGCCAGGTGCCGGCGCACGGTTTCGACTTCGGGCAGTTCGGGCATGCTACGTGCTTTCTGCGTGCTGGGGCCTGCATGTGAAACGGCCCACGCGCGCCTGGGTATGGGCTTGCGGGGCCGGTGTGCTGCGCTTGCTTACGACTGGGCCGTCAGGATTTCTTGAAGGCCTCAATCATGGCTGATGCGTCTTTGGTGAAAGACAGCGTCTGTTGCGGGAAGGGTATGGTCAGGCCGGCGGCTTCGATGCCCTCCTTGACCTGGCGGTTGAGTTTCCAGTAGGTATTCCAATACTCGCCGATGGGTAGCCAGACGCGCAGCTGCAGGTCGATGGAGCTGTCGTTCATCTTCAGCAGAATGGCCTGTGGCGCGGGATCGGGAAGTATCGTTGGTTCATTGGCGGCAAGGCCCAGAAGCACCGCCAGGCCGGTTTCGATGGAGTCGTTGTAGGAAATGCCCACGGTGATATCCAGGCGGCGCGAACCATTACGCGTGTAGTTCTTGATCGGCGGGCCCCACAGGGCGCTGTTTGGCGCCGAGATGTACAGGCCGTCTGGTGTGCCCAGGATGGTCGTGAACATGTCTATTTCCTTGACGACGCCGCTAACCGAACCGCATTCAATGAAATCTCCGGCCTTGAAGGGCCGCAGAAACAACAGCATCAGACCGGCAGCCAGGTTGCTCAGGGTGTCTTTCAAGGCCAGGCCGACGGCAATGCCCGCGGCGCCAAGCAGGGCTATGAGGCTGTTGGTGTTGAAGCCAAAGACCTCCAGTAAGACCAGCGCGCCGATGGTGTAGAGCAAATAACCGAGCATCTCGGTGATGATCGGCGTGGCCGTGTCGTCCCAGCCTTTAATGCGGTTCAACATCGTCGTGACGACTCGCCGGACGATCCGGGTGACGACCACGGTAATGGCGATGATCAACAACGCCATCAACAGGCGTTTGCCGCTGGTGATGAGGCCGTCTTGATGCGCGGCAATAAAATCGCTGACTTTACTAAATAATTCGTTTCCCATTGGGCTCCTTGGCTGGTTGGTGGTTTCTGTTGCGGGAGAACTCTCAGTTAGGTACAATTAGCACCAAAAAGAAGGAATGGAAGCCCTTGAGGCTAAATTACCGAAAAAAACTCGTAATCGGTCAGTGTACACCCCGGGGGCAAACACCGGGGACAATTTACAGGAAACCCACGGCCAACCGCCGCCCAGCAATTGGACCATGATTTCCGCCGACCTTTGCGGCAGCGGGTTTCATAGGAGCCAATGATAACGGATGCACGACATGCCTCTCGCTGGCGCGGTGGGATGCGACGTGCACGGTCAATGTGGCGCCCTCCGGGCGCGATTCCAAGTTGCTGTCACACCCCGGGTTGCGGCGCCCTCCGGGCGCCGCAACCCGGGGTTATGCATGGTTCGGCCCTCCGGGCCGAACTTGGCCGATCTGGCATTGTATTGCCGCGTAGCGGCAGAAGCGCTGAAAGCGCGAAACAGTCCAGCCCAGGGCAAGCACGCTGAAAGCGTGCGCCGCCCTGAGGACAACGGCGACTCTGTTCGTGTTCCATTGCCCCTTTGGCCCCAGTCGGCGGAGCTGACTGGGGCCAAAGGGGCAATGGAACTCTTGCTTACCTGGGGTTGACGTCGGCGGCAGGTTGGGCATCCAGTATCCATGGCTGACCAATCCCCCCAAAAATCAATGGCAGGAACCTAGTATGGCGCATTATGCTGCCTGAAGGCGCTAGGCGTTTGTGCGAACAGGCGTTTGAATTCAGCAGTGAAAAAGGACGGATTGTGATAGCCGACCTGATGCGCGATGTCCTTGACGCTGTATTGCTGTTCCAACAGCAGACTCTTGGCGCGCTGCATACGGAAGCTGATGAGCTGTTCAATCGGCGAGGTCTGCAGGTATTTGCGGAAGAGTCGGAAGAGCGTCGCACTGCCGATGTTGAAATGACTGCTGAGCTGTTCGACCGTGATGTCTTCGGCATAATGCGTCTCGAGATAATGCGTGATTACCTTGAGCTGTTCGGGTAGGCGCCGCTGCTGGCCATGCTGGGATAATTCCAAGAGCAGCCGGTAGGCGAGAACCGACGCCTCCCGCAGGTGATTGTCCGGCCTGGTCTGCACAAGTTCGAAGGCTTTGGCAAAAAGACTGTCGATGTGCGGCGAGGCGACCTGCGGCACAACATCGACTTTGGCCATGCCCAACGCGGTGAGCAAGTGCGGCAAGGCGCTGCCAACCATGGCAATGGTCTTCTTGATCGCGTAGTCGCTTTGACAACGCATGTGCATGTTCGCCCCGGGCTGGACCACAAAGAGATCGCCAGCCTGGCAGATGTAATTCTGGTCGTTTTGCGTGAAGGCAAAGATGCCCTCCTGGATGTACTCCAGAGAAAAAGTATCGGAATTCTCACGGGTCCGCCACACTCCGGCGACATTTTCGTCCGGGCCGGCAAAACTGATCTGCAAGGCCCAGTCGCTGTGCTGAATTTCCGGATAGAGCCAAGTGAAATGATGCTTGGGGTAGGGACCGACGTTCTCACCAAACAGGCGGCTGGGGCCGTTGACGGTGGTGGGAAAAGGAGTGATTTTCAAGGCTTCGTTGGTCATGGTGTTCCCCGTGGCTTGGTGCTATCTTCCCTCACACAAAGCGAAATTGTTTCCGCCAGTCGATACAAAAAACGCCTCAATATAAGTATAGTGATAAAAAATGCACGTATTATTATGATCTTTTTTTGCGAATACCCTTGTTTTTTTCTTGTTTGTTGTGTAATTGAGGTGGCCGAGAGGCAAAAAAAAGCCCCCCTGGCCTGCTGACAGCAGCTCAGGGGGGGGACTGTGAGGGGAGGACGGATCCGTCTGCTTGATCGGTTCGATCAGTCGGATCAGCGGACGGATCGGACCGATCGGACGGATCAGTCGGATCAGTCCGCGAAAAAAGATGATTGGTCTGCGAAGAGAGAAGAATGGTCCGCTTAGGTGCCGTTCACAAATTACGTTTACACATTGCAGTGCAAACGTTCTTTCATGTCATACCTTGTCGCCGGCCAACATTTCCCTGGCCGCGAAGCGGCAAGCGCCCTGGAGGGGCGCTGTCATCGTAGCCCAGGGCAAGCGACGCCGAAGGCGGAGCGCCACCCTGGGTACAGCGCCTATTGCGCTCGTGTTCCTCGGCCTCTTTGGCCCCAGTCGGCGCAGCTGACTGGGGCCAAAGAGGCAATGGAGCCTCACCTTTTTTTGTTTGCGATGTCGCACGCTTTCAGCGTGCCTGGGTATAGCTGTAGATGTAATTATCGAACGGCCCCTTGGCCGGCGAATCGCTTTGGCCTTATTCAGAGTCTTGGTACGGTAATGCCGCCATCGACCAGGATGACTTGTCCGGTGGAGTATGCCAGGTCGCCGCGGGCGAGCATGGCGACGGCGCGGCCGATGTCGTCTGGGAATCCCCAGCGGGCCTGCAGGCAGAGGCCTTCGCTGATGAGTTTGTCGTATTTGGCCTGGACGACGGCCGTCATGTCGGTCTTGATGACGCCTGGGCGGATTTCATAGACGCCGATACCGTATTCGCCGAGGCGGACGGCCCAGAGTTGGGTTGCCATGCTGACGCCGGCTTTGGAGATACAGTATTCGCCACGACTGACGGAGGCGACCGTGGCGGAAATGGACGACACGTTGACGATGCAGGCAGGGAAGTCCGGCTGTTCTTTTTTGGCTGCGATCATGATTTTAGCGACGGCCTGGGTGAGGAAGTATGGTCCCTGCAGGTTGGTGCGCAGCACTTCTTCGAAGCTTTCCTCGCTGGCGTCGAGGACGTCAGCGCGGACGCGCGGGGCGATGCCGGCGTTGTTGACCAGGACGTTGACGGGGCCGAGCTGGGCGGTGATTTTGTCGAGTGCGGCCTGGCGGGCGACTGGGTCGGCGACACTGCCTTGGCAGTAGATGACACGGCCGCCGTGGGCGCGCAGCTCAGCGAGAGTGTTGGCGGCGTCTTCTTCGGGGCGGGTGCCAAGAATGGCCAGGTCCACGCCTTCCTTGGCTAGCGCGTGGCTGATGCCCAGGCCGATACCTCTGGCGCCGCCGGTCACAAATGCACATTTCGTCATAGGTCGTTCTTCCTTTGCAGGTGCGTTGGGTTGTTATTGAATAGCGCGGAGTGATCATCAGACCTTTGGTCGCGCTGTGGTTCAAGCTGAGCGCCCTGATCCATTTGGTCCAGCACCCGCGGCAGCAGCTCGCCGATACTGTCGTGAAAGACCATGTCGGCTTCGTCGTCCATTGCTGTGGGCGTGCGGTTGACGATCAGCAGTGGGCAGCCTTTGCGGCGAACGTCGGGTAGCGATGCGGCCGGGTAGACCTGCAGGGAGGTGCCCAAGACCAGTACCAGGTCGGCGTCTGCCATGGCGTCAAGCGAAGCCGAGAAAGCAGCAGCCGGTAGTTGCTCGCCGAAAAACGTGATGTCGGGCTTGAAGACGCCGCCGCAGCTGTGGCGGAGAACCTCGCCCTTGCTGAGTTCATTGAGGAAACTCTCCGCCAGCGCCTGGCTGCCGCAGTCCTGGCAGCTGAGGGTATCCATGCTGCCATGGACTTCGTGGACTACGCGCGATCCGGCTTTCTGATGCAGCCCGTCAATATTCTGCGTGGCGATGACCAGTTCTTTGCCGAAACGGTCGGCCAGCTGCGCCAACGCGACGTGGCCGGCGTTCGGCCGGGCCTTGAGGATAGACAGGTAGAGGGGGCCGATGACTGAGTAGAAGAGCTCCGGCTTGCGCCCGAAGCGGGCGATGTCAAAAACTTGCTCGCTGGTGAGGGTATTGTACAAGCCTTTGCTTGACCGGTAATCCGGTATACCACTTTCCGTGGACATGCCGGCGCCGCTGAGACAGGTTATGCGCCGGGCGCCGGCAAAGAGCGCCGCCAGTTTGTTGATGTCGTGTTCCGTTGCCATGACCGTTCTCCAAAAGCGTGCCGGCGCTGGTGATTCTGGCGCGCGTGCTTGACGCAGCGTTCCCCGCCGGGGCAGGAATAAAGTAAGCCGCCGCCGGGCAATGTCTACGCCGCTAGCCGGATTTTGTCCTGCCAGAACCGGCGCCGGGCAGCGCCGGGCGGCGTCTGGTAATCGGTCACCCATTGATAATTGAACCATAGAGCTTCTGGCTGAGTCAGGCGTGCCCGTTTCCCTGGCCGCGAAGCGGCAGAAGCGCTGAAAGCGCGAAACATACCAGCCCAGGGCAAGCACGCTGGAAGCGTGCGCCGCCCTGGGTACAACGGCGACCATGTTCGTGTTCCTCGGCCCCTTTTGCCCCTGTCGGCGAAGCTGACAGGGGCAAAAGGGGCAATGGAACTCACTTGCTTACCTGGGATTGACATCGGCGGCAGGTTTGGCCGCCATTATCAATGGGTGACCGCTTACGGCGTCTGGTGAAAAAAGCGCCTGGTGGGGCAAAAGAAGCGGCAGTTGGTGGTATATTACGGCTCATTCCGTAGATACGAGCCGCGTCATAGACTCGTTGCAATCATCCATGGACGCATTTGGAGACACATCCCTTGAGCAAGAACACAGCAGGCAAGTCAGAGGCCTACAAGGCCGCGGGTGTAGATATTGATTTGGCTACCACATTGCTGGGACAGGTCAAGGCCAAGATTTCCGCGACGCGGCGGCCGGAGGCACTGGCCCCCATCGGCGGTTTTGGCGGTCTGTTCAAGATTGACCTGACACGCTGGCGTAAGCCGGTGATGGTCACCAGCATTGACGGCGTTGGTACGAAGCTCATGGTCGCGGCGATGATGGAGAAGCATCGCAGTGTCGGCCACGACATTGTCAACCACTGCATCAACGACATCGCCGTGCAGGGCGCCGAACCCGTGTACTTTATGGATTACATCGGCATTGGCAAGCTGCGTTCGCCCCTCTACGAAGAAGTGCTTGAGGGCATTGCCGATGCCTGTCTGGCACAGAATGTCACCCTCATCGGCGGCGAAACGGCGGAAATGCCCGGCATGTACGGCAACGACTACGACCTGGTCGGCTGCATCACGGGCATCGTTGACGAGGATGCAATCATCAGCGGCGAGAAGATCAAGCCCGGGCACATTGCCATCGGCCTAAGCGCCGACAGCCTGCACACCAACGGCTTCTCGCTGGCTCGCAGGGCCCTCTTTGACCAGGGCGGCTACACGGTGCACAGTACGCCGGCTGAGCTTGAAGGCGAGTGCGTTGGCGATGTGCTGCTCAAGCCGCACCGCTGTTACTGGCCCGCGATTCGGGCGGCGATGGCCTCTGGCCTGCCGCTGGACGGCATCGCCCACATCACCGGCGGCGGCCTCTATGACAACGTGCCGCGGATTCTACCCGAGGGCGTCGGCGCGCATTTTGAGGCCTCGGCCATGCCCGTGCCGCCCATTTTCTCCCTGATCCAGCAGGCCGGCGGCATTGACAGCCATGAGATGTACCGCGTGTTCAACATGGGCGTCGGCATGGTGTGGTTTGTGCCGTCAGCGGCCATGGAAGACGCCATGGCCATCTGCCAACAAAATGGCTTTGTGGCGGCGGTTATCGGCGAAGCCGTCAGCGGCGACCGCCGCGTCAGTATCAACCTCTGAACGAGTAGGACATCGCCATCGTCGGCAGCTGACTTAGTTAAAGCGCTTGGCGACGACAGGCCCTGAACAATGCCTGAGTCCATCAGCCATGAATTACTGCGACTTCTCGCTGCGATGAAAGCCAGCGGCCGGCGGGTGGCTTGGCTTTCCGAGGCCAACCGGGACCTATTGCGCAATCCGCGCGCCGCCATGCGCGCTCCAGCTGGGCCGCCGGACGCGACGATGTCCCGCACCGGCATGACTGCCAACAGCTCGGCGACGACGGCTATGCCGGCTGCGCGCTCAGCGTCGGTCATGCCGGCCGCCGGGTTTACGCCGCCTGCGGCCAACACGCCACCAGCGCCGCCTGCGGCCAACACGCCACCAGCGCCGCCTGCGGCCAACACGCCACCTATACCGGCGGTGTCAGTACGTTTTCCCCCTGCCAGTCAAGAGCCGCCGCCGCCGCCGGCGCCTTTGACGCCCTTGGCGCCACTTGATCTAGCGGCGACGGATTGGACTGCGCTTGAGGGTCTTTGCGCAGCCTGTGAGCGCTGCGAGTTATGCCGGACGCGTCATCACGTCGTCTTTGGCCAAGGTCAGCGTAATGCCCGCTTGATGTTCATTGGGGAAGGGCCTGGGCATGACGAAGACATGCAGGGCCTACCCTTTGTCGGTGCGGCCGGCCAGCTGTTGACGAAGATGATTGCGGCGATGGGGCTGGATCGTTTCAGCGAGGATCCGGCGAAGGGCGTGTACATCGCAAACATCGTCAAATGCCGGCCACCACACAATCGCAATCCCGAGCAGCGGGAAGCGGACGCCTGTCTGCCCTACCTGCGGCGCCAGATCGAGCTGGTAAAACCCGAGGCGATAGTGCTGCTGGGCGCCGTGCCGCTGCAGTATCTGCTAGGCATTACCGGCATTACCAAGACTCGGGGGCAGTGGCTCAACTATGGCGATATTCCCGTGATGCCGACCTTCCATCCCGCGCTGATCCTCCGCTTCAGCAATTCGCCCCAGCTGGAACGGGAGAACAAGCTCAAAGTGTGGGACGACCTGCAGAAGGTCATGGCCCTGCTGAAGCTGCCGTTGCCGCCGCCAAGAAGGCAGTAGGGAGCAGCCATTGCTGC
>JAQWBY010000152.1 GCA_028706165.1 Lentisphaeria bacterium
CCTTTCACCCTCATTGAATTGCTGGTTGTTATTGCCATTATTGCTATTCTGGCCGCCATGCTGTTGCCGGCACTGGCCAAAGCACGCGACAAGGCCCGAGCGATAACCTGCGTCAACAACCTCAAGCAGATCGGCCTTTACCAGACCATGTACCTGGACGACAACAACGGCGTCATCCAGAAACGCAGTGGTTCCATCCGGCCAACAACCTACGGCAAATGGCCCGACGTGCTCATGCCCTACATTTATCCTGGCGTCACCCCAAGCGACTGGAGTTTCCACCAAGGCAAGCAGACCAGCTCTGGCCGCCTGCCTCGCGATCCCTTCGCCTGCCCCAGCTCCGAAGGCTGTGACTGGAGTTACAAAGCCTTGCATTATGGCGGCAACGCCGCCGGCTATCTGTCCTACGGTGTTACCGGCAGCGCCGACAGAGTCAATACCATCATGAACATCACGAATCCGTCCAGCCGCAGTTTCTGCATGGACATGAGCCGCATCACCACCAACCAGTGGGGCGTCAGTTGCTATCTTTCCAAACGCTCGGAGGCAATGTCCGGCGGCGGTTTCCTCCGCCATAGCTCAAACTCCATGCTCAATGTCTGCTTCGCGGATGGCCACGTCACCAGCATGAAACTCAATGCCTTGCCAATCGACGCTAATACCGGCGATACCGATAAATTCTGGGGCTCCGTTCCGTAACCTGCACAACGGCACCGTAGAACGCACACCGGCCGGTAGCGGACCCCCTCCGCTACCGGCCGGTTCTTTCTTTGGAAGCGAGGGGAAGTGCGTATCCGCTTTTTATCCGCTTATCTGGTCAAAAGACACCGCTTTCGACGCCAAACGACGAAATCCGGGCAATAAAAAAGGACCTACGCTTTTATGCGTAAGTCCTTGATTATCAGTGGTACCGGAGGTGGGAGTCGAACCCACACACCCTTGCGGATACCAGATTTTGAGTCTAGCGCGTCTGCCATTCCGCCACTCCGGCTTGTGAGTGGTCATTAATGTAGCCGGCAGTGTTTCGTTTGCAATCGTTACGGCCGGGAAAAATGATCGTTGCTGTTGTGTCTCCCGATCGTGCTGCGGGCTGAGAGCCCGCAGCACGGCCGCGATATGAGCGGGGGGATGCATGCTGACATCAGATGTCGCTGATTACCGCCGATTATTTGATAAGGCTCTTACACACTGCGGAAGCTGAGGCGGGCAAAAGGGATTTTGGGGGCTTATTTGCGCAGGTAGATGGGTTCGAGGCCGGGGGTGAGGGGGGCGGTTGTTGGGAGGGGATTGCCCCAGATGTCCATGACCTCGGCGTTATCGGTGAGGGCGCCAGGCAGTGGGCTCTTGCCATTGCCCCAGAGGACGTGGAGACTGCGGCCATTTTCGGGTGGGAAGCGGAAGCAGCGGATGCCATCGGCGACCGTGATTTCGCTAGGGAGGCCATTGCCGTCAATGAGGCTAGCGAGGACGGCGCGGGCGGCGAGCAGCGGCTTGATGGCGCGGTCGTGTTCGAGGTTGGCGCAGAAGATATTGCCTTCGCCGCGATCGGGGTGCAGCGAATAGAGGAAGAAGCGTTCGACGCCGGCGGCCATGCAGCAGACATCGTAGCGGACGATGTAGGCTGGTTGCAGCTGGTAGGGAATGCCGCCGGTTTCGGGGCGGTAGAAGGAGCCGATGCTTTCCGAGCCGCCCTCGGTGTTCCAGATGGGCCGTTCACCGCCATGTTCGGCCAGGAGTTCCCGCCAGCGCGCCGTGCTGGTGGCTACGGCGATTGGCGTGCCGGGTTCACCCATGCGGTTGTTGTTGTACTCGTGATAGCTGAAGACATCGAAGATGCCGGTGCCGCCGGCGAGGGCGTCGCTGGTCCATTTTTCGTTGCCGCGGTAGGTATCGACGCCGACGATGACGGCATTGGGGTTGACGTCCTGTTTGATTTGGAAGGCGCGGCGCATGAACTCGACGTACATTTCGGGTTTGCCGCCGCGCGTGACCCACCAGCGGCCCCACGGTTCATTCCAGATTTCCCAGTGGTCGATGCGGCCTTGATAGTGGCTGATGGCGGTGCGGCAGTACTGGTCCCATTTGGCCATGGTGTCGGGGCGGTCGGGAATATGCCAGCGGCTCCAGTAGCCGGTTTCGCGTTTGCCACTGGCGAGCCAGTAGGGGATGCCGTCGAGCATACCGAGGATGGCCAAGCCGGCAGCATGGGCGCCGGACACCGCGTCGTCATAGAAGAGGAACTGGCCTTCCTCGGGTTCGAGCTCGGCCCATTTGGCGATCATGGACGCGTCATGCAGGCGCAGCCAGCGCTGGCCGCTGCGGCGCGCCAGCGCGAAGAAGTAGGGCGAGAGGGTAATGTGGACGCCGAAGCGGGACGCGGTTGCCGGGAGGTCTCGTGGCTGGGGTAGCTGCGACCAGATCTGCTCGGCGGGATGGGCAAGCAGGGCGTCACCGCGTCGCAATTCCAAGTGGGCCTTGAAGATGCCATGGCCGGCGAAATACGGCACGGGCAGCATCTGGCTGGTGGCTGGCAGACGGCGGCTGAGGACGACCCTGCCGCGGTAATCAGTCACTGTCAGCAGCAGTTCGTCGCTGGCGGGGTTGCCGCCGTGGCAGGCGATGGCGAAGGACTGTTTTTCGCCGTCGAGGACGATCTTGCCGGGGGTATCCAGGGCGATGGCGATTTCGGCGTTGGCGGCGAATTGCGGTGGTAGGGGCGGATCGACCTCGGCGCGTAGATCGTCGATCAAGACGGTGATTTCCTGTTCCTGTGGGGGTATTTCCAGCACCAGCCAGCCCAGTTCAATGAATTTGTCGAGCTGCAAAGGCATAAGGACGCGTTGCCAGTCGTCACTGAGAACGATGTTATGGTTGGCAGCGATGGGGGCGGCGCGGCCGGCGCCGCGCAGGCGCAAAGAAGCCTTGCCGGCGTTGGTGCCTTTGATCCAGAGGGCTGCCTGGTACTTGTAGCCGGGCGCCCAGCGGATCAGCTGACTGCGAATTTGGCCGGTATTGCCGGGCGGCACGCGCAGGCGCAGGTAGCGTTCGCCGGCGGGGGCGCTGCTGTCGGTGATGATTTCGGGGCGGATGTCCTGGTATGCCCACGCCAATTTTTCGCCATTTTGCACGGACCAGCCGTTGCCGATGCCGGCTTCAAAGGAGCCATTGGCGACGAGATTGCCGCCGGGCGGTGGTGGGACATCCTTGAGATCGACCTTGCTGAGGGCCGCGTCGTCCACCCAGAATTCCGTAGGTGTCCCGGCGAGAATCATGGGCATGAAGGGAATACCGGCGGGCACCTCGGCGATGAATTCGTACTTGGCCCATTCGGGTGTTAGCAAGACCAGCATATTGCCGTAGGCCTTGTATGGCGCGCCCTCCTGGCGCAGTTGCAGGTGCAGGGTAGAGACGCGTTCGCTGCGCAGGTGGACGCTGACGCGATAGACGCCGGGTTCGGTGATGGTCAGGGGCAGCGCGGCGAACTGGACATTGCCACTGTTGACCTGCGTGGCCGTGACCTTCAAGCAGGCGTTGCCGCTGTTGGGCATTTGGCGGTCGCAACTGTAGGTGGCGGACACGGCAGCCCAGCTGGAATTGTCCCGCCAGCCGGCGGGTATCTGGCCTTGGATGCGGCCGCCGTCCTTGGCCGCGATGTCGAAGTCTTGCCAGTCGCCCTCAAAGCCGGCATTGTTGAGCATGTTTTCAGCAGCGGCAAGAGCCATTGCAGTCAGGAACAGAATGGTCAGCAGGATTCGCATGGTGCACCTCGGGGTTTTAGGATGGGTGACGGAACGATTGTGCTGGGTGGCGCCTGACAAGGTGGGGCTTTGACGGCTCAGGGCACGATGGCGCCGTGGTCGCGGAGGGCCTGACGCAGGTCATCCAGCGGGACGCGCCGCGACGGCATTTTGCGCAGAGCGCCCATGGCGGCGGCAGCGCCGGCGGCCTGGCCCATGGCCATGCACGATGCCTCGACGCGCAGGGCCGAGTGTGCCAGTTTGTCGCTGGCGAGAATGCGGCCGGCGACCATGATGCGCTCGGCGTCTTTGGGAATCAGGCAGCCGAGGGGCAGCGTCGGTACTTTTTCCGGCGGGAGGAATTCTTGGTAGGTGCCGGTGTCATTGTGGACATCAATGAAATAGAGGGTGTAGGCGACGGCGTCCGGGAAATGGCGGGCGCTCATGTAGTCGTCATAGGTGACCGTGGTTTCGCCGACGATGCGCCAGGTGTCGCGCGCGGTACAGTCGTCGGCCATGTAGGTGATCTTGGCGCCTTCGCAGCCGGGGACGGTCTTGAGGAAGCGCAGCATGCGCAGCAGGCCCTGATGACCATCGATGTTGGCTTGGGTGAGGAGGGGGGAGGTCGTGCTGTCGGCACCGAAGATGTGCTGGAGATTGCCGCCACCGCTCTTGATGTAGTCGATGAAGGGCCGATTCGCGTAGCAGAAATCGCCGTGCTTGAGGGTGCCGTCGGCCATGGCCTGGTCGTAGGCCTTTTGGATGGCGTCGGCATCCAGCGTGTTGGGGTCGATGCCGCCGATGCGGAATTCGAGAGTGCCGGGCTGGCGAACGTCGTCGCGGGTGCGCGGCAGGCCGAGCATGGCGACGATGTTGGCGTCGCCCGTGCAGTCGACGATCTCGCGGGTCAGGAAGCTGTGATGGCAGTTTTTGCCGACGGTCTCCACGTGCCAGAATTCGCTGTCGTGCTTGGCGACTTTGAAGAATACTTCGTGATAGTGGATATGTACGCCGGCCTGGATGCAGGCTTCTTCGCAGAGGATGGCCCACAGCGGCGCGTTGACGCCAATGTGGTAGCTCGGACGACGCGGATTGCGCACGGTGAAATCCGGTATGTGGGCGCCGCCGAGATCCTGGCATTTTGTGGCGATTTCCCAGCCGATGCCGGCGATGATCTGCCGCAGCGGACTCCAGAAGTAGGCCGGGCCCGATACGCCGCCGGAGGTCATGGCGCCGCCGAGCTGGCCGGTCATTTCAATGAGGATGGTCTTGGCACCGAGACGGCCGGATTGTATCGCGGCAATGGCGCCGGCAGTGCCGCCGCCGGCTATGCAGACATCGTAGATTTCCATGATGGCGTGCTCCGTTTGTGGGTGATTGGGGAGGGGCGTGAATGGGGGAAAGGGCGAAACGGGGATAATGTAGCCGCAAAATCTGCGGGACGAATGGCGGTGGTGCGAAATGGACGGGCGACGGGGAGGGCGGGCACGGCGGGCGGTTTGCTGAGCTCATGCAACGCTGTGGGCCCAAAGCCCGCAGCATGGTCGGGATATGGGCGCGCATGGCCGCGTGTCGTAATCGGTTAGTGACCACCCCAGTGGGGAAAACACCGGGGACAAGTTGCAGGAAACCCACGGCCAGTCGCCGCCCGGCCATTCGACCTTGATTTCCGCCGGCCTTTGCGCAGCGGGTTTCATAGGAGTAACCACCCGGTGGGAAAAACACCGGGGACAATTTGCAGGAAACCCACGGCCAGTCGCCGCCCAGCCACCTGGCCTTGATTTCCGCCAACCTTTGCGGCAGCGGGTTTCATAGGAGCCATTGATACTTTGTGGTCCCTAGCTCAAGCGAAGTCTCTTTCGTGCGCGCGACCTTATAGGATGGAGGCCCCCTACGGTGGGGGGGCTGATTTCAAGAACCGCAGGAAAAATAGCCAAAAAATCGCCCCTTGACAAGCATAAAACTCACCGAATGACAGCAAATTGTGGATCAGGATGATTTCTGCTGTCTTGTCCCTGTGATTTGGGTGTTCTTCGTTGTGAGTCCGACGAACCGATCTCGTCGCTGGAATGCCCGCTTTTTCGCAGTTGTGAGCAACAATCCGCCGTTGTCATGCCCCACTCGGGCGGTGGTAGTGGGCGGCGCTGGCAATTACGGCGTATCAATGGGTGACCGATTATCGCGTGTCCTTGGTGTCCATTTTTCTTAATGGTCCGGGGGGGATCGGCGGGTATATTACTAGCTTCCTTGACCCGTGGTGTTTTGCGGTTTGGTTTCTTCACAGAATGCAGGAGTAAGGAGCAGAGACATGGCAATTCGTATTGGCTTGATTGGTGCTGGGCGGATGGGCGCGACCACACACGCGCCGGCGATTACAGTTCGCGAGGACGTGGTCATTACTGCGGTGTATGATCCGCTACCAGCGGCAGCGCAGGGCGTCAGGGACAAATATCACGCGGCGATTTGCGCATCGGCACCGGAGCTGGCCGCACGAGCTGATGTCGATGCAATCATGATTTGTTCGCCGACTTTTGCGCATATCGAGGGCATCCGCGCCGCAGCCAAGACTGGCAAGCCGATATTCTGTGAAAAGCCGCTGTGCCGCAGTCTGGCCGAGGCCGACGAGATTCTCGCGCTCCTCAAGGGCTACCAGGCGCCAGTGACGGTGGGGTTCGTGCGCCGGCACGGTGCCGGCCAGCAGAAGTTTCACGAGATTGTGGCCTCGGGCGTGCTTGGTCGTTTGCGGATCGCGACGGCCGAGATGATGCTCGGCGTTTTCAAACGGCAGGAAGGCGACTGGTTTGCGGATTTTGCCCGTAGTGGCGGGATGGTGCTCGACATGTTCATCCATCACTTTGATCTGTTCAACTGGTCGTTTGGCATGCCGCAGCGGGTGTATGCGCAGAGCACGATGCTCAGTCGTGACCAGCCGGAGCCGGCCGACTACGTCTCGGGGACGATGACTTTCCGCAATGGCGTGATCTGCAATCTCAGCGGCGGCTGGCTGCGCTTTGGCCGCGGCAACAACTACATGGATGTCTATGGCGACAATGGCTGCGTGAGCTACAAGTGGGGCGCACCGGAAGTGACGCTGACCTTGAAAGGCCAGGAGCCCATCGTCTATAAGACTCCCGAACCGCTGCCGGTTTTCCAGGCTGAAGACAATGTCTGGCTGGACGCCATTCTGGGCAAGGGCAAGGTCAAAGTCACGGTGGAAGACGGCGTCAATGCCGTCAGAGTCGCCCTGGCTCTGATTGAGTCCGCGCAGAGCAACCGCGTGATAGAACTCTGAGGCGACGAAGGCCGCTGACACGCGTTGGCCGTTCGGCAGTCGCCAGACGACAACAAGGAGAGAGTGACGATGAAGAAGACCCTCGCCTGCATGCTCGTGGCGGCCACGGCGGCCCTCGCGCAAATTCAACGGCAAGAACAGCCTGCCAGCACGGTCGCGTGGACCAATGTCGGCCCCGGCGGCGGCGGCTGGATCCAGAGTATCGCCGCCAGCCTTTTTGACGCCGACGAGCTCTTCGTCGGCTGTGATGTCGGCGGCTTCTATCGTTCGACGGATGGCGGTAAGAGCTACCGGGTGTACAACACAGGGCTGCAAGACTACTTCGTAGAGGTGGTTGCGCCGCACCCGGCCGATCCCGCACTGATTTTCCTGGGCTGTCGCAGTGGCGTGTATCGCAGCCGTGATCGTGGTCGCAGTTGGCAATGGCTGCGCGAGGGCTTTCCGGCGATCAACGAGCACGGCTGGTCCGCGCCCATATCGGCTATTTCCTTTGTGCCGGGCAAGCCCCTGGTGATTTATGCGGCTATCGGCGACCCACGCGGTAATAAGCATTTCCGCAGCGAGATCTACCGTTCGCTGGATGGCGGCGACAGCTGGTCGCAGATTGTGCCTGCGGGCCAGTTGCCGGAGAAGTGCAATATCACGGCGTTGCAGATTGATCCCCGCAATGACCAGCGCCTGCTGATTGCCAGCAGCCGTGGCGTGTTCATCAGTGCCGACGGCGGCGCCAGCTGGCAGGAAAGCAACGCCGGGCTGCCGGCGCATCGCCGCGTCCGGCGCCTGGTCATAGCGCCGAGCAATCCCGACGTGGTCTATGTGAGCATGCGTGCGGCGTCTGGCGAGACGCCTTGGCAGGGCGGTGTGTACCGCTCCGACGACGGCGGGCGCAGCTGGCAGGCGCGTTGCACGGGCCTGCCGGACCGGGTGGCGCCCAAGGCCACCGATACGGTGATGCTCACCTGCAATGTCGATCGCCTGCAAGTGCATCCGCGCGACGCTGACAAAGTGTGGGCCGGCGGCTCCGCCTGGGTGAATGCCACGGTCTATCTGAGCAGCGATGGCGGCCGGAACTGGCAGGCTGTGCTCAGGAATACCCGTGACGAGGACAGCAACTACCAGCCTGGCTGGATTAACTTCTGGGGGCCGAGCGTCACCTGTCTGACGCTGTCGCCCGTCAAACCCGATCGCCTCTACTTCGGCACGTCGGGCCATGTCATTTGCACGGACGACGACGGCGGCAGCTGGGAGCAGCGTTACTGCCGGCAATTCGACGACGGGCGCATCGCCGGCACTGGCTTGGAGGTCACCTGCCTGCACAACGTCATGCCCCATCCGCGCATCGCCGACAAGGTGTTCTTCGGCTACTTCGACATCGGCCTGCTCTGGACTGAGGACGGCGGCCAGAGTTTCCGGCGCTCACTGAAGGGCATTCCCGGCTCGCATCAGAATTCGTGCTTCGCTATGGTCTTCGATTGCCGTGACGACGCTCGCGCCTGGGGTGTCTTCGGGTCTTGGGGCGGCCGCAGCAGCGGCATCATGGCCGAAACGCGGGACGGCGGGCAGAGTTGGACACCGCTGAACCGCGAGAACAGCGGTCTCGGTGACGACAAGCCCGGTAATCTCACGGCGCTGCCCGGTGCCGACGGTGGCACCGTGCTCTATCTCACCCAGGCTTCCAAGGGGCTGCTCTGCAGTACTGACGGCGGCCAGAGTTGGCAGCCGCGCAATGCGGGCCTGCCGGAAACGGGCATACGCCTGTTCGCCGCGCATCCCACGACGGCCGGCAAGATGATCTGCATCTTTAGCGCCGGCAAGGACCGCGAGCCTGCGGCGTACCTGTCGCTGGACAGCGGCCAGAGCTGGGCCAAGGCCGGCGACATGCCCTGTTCGGACCTCAAACGCATCGTGGTCGCCAGCGACGGCGTGATCTACGTGGTCGCGCGCGTCAGCCG
>JAQWBY010000153.1 GCA_028706165.1 Lentisphaeria bacterium
GTTCTCCTCGTGGCTGATGGGCATAAAGAAGGCTGAGAGGGCAATCCCCCTCAGCACTACAGAAATCATTGGCTTGGCTGGTCGGCGGCAGGCGCTGGCGAACTGCGTAGGCCGGGAAAATAATGTATTGGAACGGGGGGAAAAAACAAGTTAGCGGGGTGTTTTTTGTGGAACAGTTTTCCTTAGGTGACCTGATTTGTCATGACAACAACTGAAAAACGCTGCGTTTTGCTGGTCTGTCTTAGTGTTTGTCGGCGGGGTTAAAAGGGGGTGGCGCCAAGTGGCGGAAGTTGGGGATGCGGTGGAGGGTGATGAGATTGGTATCGTGGCAGTTTTTGGCATCGAGGTCGCCGGAGCGGCTGAGCACGAGCATGTCGTCAGCGACGATGAGCAGTGACGCGTAGTGCCTCGACGCGTGTTCGGCGGGGCCGATGGCGACCATGCCGGCGGAGCCCCAGTCGAAGAGGTTCTGGGAGTAGTAGAGTTCAAGGCGGCGGCGTTCGCGGAAAGGGGCGGATTTTTTGCTCATGCCGTTGTAGGCTGACTGGGTGGCGATGAGCCAGTAGAGTTTGTCCTGCGGGTCGTAGGTGAGCTGGAATTTCATGCCGCCGCCGGGGAAAGGCACGTAGAGGAGGGGCGTGCCATCGGGCTGCTTGACGGTATCGAGGGTGAGGCTGCCGTCGGGTGCTTCGTAGCCTTTGAGGAGGGCGGCGTAGTTGTCGAGCATACTGTTGAGGCGAAGGAAGAGGAGGACCGTGCGGTCGTCAGGATCGTAGAGCAGGTGGTTCTGATCGTAGATGCGGACGACGTTTGACTCCAGCCAGCAGGTCGGGTTGACGCCGCCGACGTCCTTGCTGCGGGGCGTCAAGGCGAGGAATTCGGCCTTGTTGGAGAATGTCCAGCTTGCCAGTTGGCAGAGATCGTCGTCTTCGCGGGCGGCCATGAGTATGGGGTCGCCGCCGCCCCAGCGGTCTTTGAAGGGGCTGTGTTCCATGCTGACATAGACTTTGCCGTGACGGTAGTCGATGCTGCAGGCGCTTTGGTGCCAGTTGAGTGGGCCTTCGTTGAGGACGACTGGATTACTCCAGGTTTCGCCGTTGTCGTCGCTACGGGAGATGATGAGCCGACCGCTGTGGCCGATGCTATAGAGGGCCTTGCCGGCCTTGAAGATGCGGGCGTGGAGCATGGCCATGGTGGCACTTTGCCGCCAGCTGTGGCCGTGGTCGTCGGAGACGTAGATGTGAAGTTGATTGGAGCCGTAGTCGCCGATGTCCGTCTTGGGGCCGGGGAGTTTCTTGAGACCGGGGCCGGCGAGGTCGAAGCTAAGGAGCAAGCGGCCAGCGAAGCCCTCGGCGAGGCTGGGTGTGTAGCAGTAGAGGTCCTGAGGCCAGGGCGAGCGATAGATGATGTCTTCGCGGTCACTGATGAGTTGCATGGATGGGCCTTTCTGCGATTGTAACGGCGGTGATGCCGCTGATTGGTTTTGGGCCAGGTAAAGAAAAGCCCCCAGAGCCGGCCATTGCGGGCAGGTGAGGGGGCAGAAGATCACGTGGTTTTTTGCGGGCAAAGAACCGCCATGGGGCATTAGGCTTTCAATTTGCGCTCAAGTTGCGCTATTTCCCGGCGGAAGTCCGGATTGCGTTCCAGTTTGCTTTCGACGGTGCTGATGGCGTGGAGTACGGTGGCGTGATTGCGGTTGAATTGCTCAGCGATGGATGGCAGGGACAGTTCCGTCAGGCGGCGGCAGAAGAACATGGCGACCTGACGCGGGAAGGCGATGTTTGCGGGCCGGCGCTTGCTGGTCATGTCGGAGAAACGGATGTCGTAGTAGTCGGCAATGGTCCGTTGAATGTGCTCGATAGTGACCTGGGCGCTGGCTTCTTCGTTGAAAAGCGTGCTGAGGAGGTCCTCGGTGGTTTCAATGGTGATTTTTTTGCCGGTGACGGATGAGTAGGACACCAGGTGTACCAGCGCGCCTTCGAGGCGGCGGACATTTGATTTGAGGCGGGCGGCGAGGTACTGCAGCACGTCTTCGTCGAGTTTGATCTGATGTTCGTCCTGCTTGCGGTGGAGAATGGCGATGCGGGTTTCCAGGTCGGGGGGTTGAATATCGGTGATCAGGCCCCATTCGAAGCGTGAGACCAGGCGTTTTTCCAGGCCACCAATTTCGTGTGGCGGGCGATCAGATGCCAGGACAATCTGCTTGTGGCCGTTGTAGAGAGCGTTGAACGTGTGGAAGAACTCTTCCTGCAGGCCTTCCTTGCCGCCGAAGAAGTGCACGTCGTCAATCAACAGCACATCGACGGTGCGGAAACGGTTACGGAAGGCCGGAAGAGCCTTGTGCGACAAGGCGTCGATGTACTGATTGCAGAAATCCTCGCTGTAGAGATACTCGACCTTCGCCCGGCGATTGACCTTAAGGACTTCCTGAGCAACGGCCTGGAGGAGGTGGGTCTTGCCTAGGCCAGTGGGGCTGTGGACAAAGAGCGGGTTGTAAGCAGTGCCCGGCGCCGACGCCACGGCTTGGCAGGCGCCGTGGGCGAAACGGTTGTTCTCGCCGACCACGAAAGAGTCGAAGATAAAGCGGCCATTGAAAGGCTGGCCGTAGGGGCCGCGCTGTTCGGTGCCGGCGTTGTGGTGGCCATGGTGCTCAGTGTCCGGCATGACCGCCAACTGCTCGTTTGTTGCCGGCACAGTGCCAGCGCCAGCGGCCACCGGCTCTGGCGCTGCGGCTTCATGGCCACTCTCAAAGACGATCTTAAGTTTGCAGCCGCAACTTTGCAGCATGCATTCGGCAATCAAGTCCTTGTAGTTGGCACTCAGCCACAGATTGAACAGGTCGTTGGACACACCAAGGATGATGTTCTTGGCTTCAATCCGCACGGGGACGATGTTCGCTATCCAGCGCTCATAGGTGTCCGCATTCAATCTTTGGCGCAAGGCAAGGGAGGTTTTCTCCCAAATATCATTGATGGTGCTTACGTCTGACATGGCGTCCATATTTCAAGGGTCCAAGACAAAATGGACCTGTGCAGTCAATTTCTCGTTCTCAGCGGGGGATTTTTGTTCTCGCTAGATAGCTTAATGACCTTGCAGGACTTGGCAAGCCACATTCCCCAAAAATAATCGCCGGCGACAAGGCCAAACGACCTAAGTGGCTGATTTTGCCCATCGGTAAAAAAGCAAAGAAAAAAAAGCGGGACAGTGGCGGGCCGGAAAGGCACAAGATGGGCAAAAAACAAGAGCCGCCTCGCAGTGTTGTCATAACCCTCTGGAGCATCGTGGGGAAACAGTAGATGGGTATTTTTCTACCGAGGAATGGCGGTAAAAAAGAAGCTTAAAAATAGTAGTGTTTTTTGATTCGTTGGTGTCACTGGTTGCGGTTGTGGGGGGGGGCGGGCGCCATGGCGTTGTTGTTGGCGGCGGTCCCGTGGTGAGTTCAGACACGACAAGGCCCGCCATTGATCAAGAAGCGCTGTAGACGCCTAGCGATCTGGCGGGCCTGATGGACAGGGTGTTTGTGTGCCCGTTGTTACTTCTTGGCTTTTTTTGCGGCCTTGCCGGCCTTGGCGGCCTTGGCGGCCTTGGCGTTCATTTTTTCGATTTCTTCGGCCACTTCCTCCTCGCCTTCGGCGTAGAATTTTTTCTCGTCGGGTTCGAGTTCATGGAGGAGTCGGAGGAATTCGCCGGCGTGGACGCGTTCTTCGTCGGCGATGTCTTTGAGGACATCGATGGCCAGTTTGTTGTCAGTGGATTCAGCCAGCTGCATATAGAGCTGTATGGCTTCGTACTCGGCGGCGACCATGAAACGGATGGCGCGGACCAGTTCGGCGTGGCTGAGTTTTTTGTCGCTGGCCATTCCTGAGAAGGGTGATCCGAATTCTGGCATGGTGAGTCCTTTCCTGATGAGAGTGACTGTGTAATGACGCGGGTGTCGTTTCGGTGGCACGGCGTTCGTGCTAGCTAGCGCCGACTGCTGAAGACGAAAATAGGCCGGAATCGTGTTTATGCAAGGTCGTGTGCAACACCGGTAGCCGTGCGGCTGAAAACGAAGGGAGGTTTACTTATTGCTGAGGGTTGAGTCGCTGTCAAGGCCGGTGAGGCGCTGGTATTCGGCGAAGGTGATGCCGCCCTTGTCGATGCCGGGCCAGCGGAAGAGTTTGGCTTCGGCTGGGTTTTCGCCGGGTTGGATATAGCGGTTGTTATTGATCTTGAATTCGGCGACGCGGTCATTTGAGAACCAGAGGATGGCGTCCTTGGCGTTGATCATGACGTTGTTTTCGTAGCGGAGGTCGACGATTTTGCATTTCATGCCGTAGGAGAGCAGATGACAGCCTCTGATATTGGGGCGTTGTTCATGGCTCCAGCCGAAGCCGGAGTCAATGAAAGTGCTGTTTCTGACGATGATGCTGTCGACGGTCATGTCTTCGTGGCTGAGCCAGATTTCGTAGGCCTGCTCGCAACGGACCGTCTTGTTGTTCTGCCAGACGACATTGACGATGCGGCCGGCGTCGGGTCCCTGGTTGGTCATGGCGGTGTCGTAAACATCTTCGAAGGAGTTGTGCTCAACAACGATGTTTTTGCAGCTGCTCCAGAATTCGACGCCGTTGCCGTAGCGGGTGGGGCGGCCGTTGCGGGTGTAGAGGAGACTACCGCCAATCCAGCGGAAGTCGCAGTTGCGGATGACGCAGTCTTCCGGGGCGCCATTGGCGCCGTGGGCGCCAGTGTAGGCGAGGGTGAAGCCATCGACGATGAAGTGCTTGTTTTTGCCGAGGGCGACGATGTTGCGCTTCCGGGCGGCTTCCATTGTTGAGTAGAGGCTGGCGGGGTCTTTTTCCGAGTAGAAGTAGACTCGGAAGTCGCTGAGATCGTGGTAGAAATCGCCTTGTTTTTTGAGGCTTTCGGTGTTCCAGCGTTTCCAGGCGGCGATTTGTTTGGTCTCGCCGATGGGTGTGAGCACGATATTGCCGACGTCTTGCTTTAGGTCGAGGCCGTGGAAATCGAAGAGCTCGGCGCCCAGTGGCACAAATTCGAAGGAGCAGCCTTCGGGAATGACGTTACCGATGAAGAAAGACAGGCGACCGTCGGCCTTGCTTTCGCTGACCGTAGCGGACATGAGGATCTCGTGCTCCTGCCAATCCGTGCCGATGTCGGTGCTGCGGGCGATGACGTTGCCGTAGTTGCCCCAGGGGGTGTGCGAGCGCATCAGGGCGATGTTTTTGATACTGAAGGGTTTGCTGGCCCGGGCACGGAAACGGAAGCGGATGTTCTGGTCTGGCGCAAGAGTAATGCCAAAATAGTTCAGCTGGATGTTGGTGGCGACTTTACCTGGCTTGATGCAGGTGATGGTGAAGACTTTGGGCGGCTCGCCGTGTTTGGAGGCTGCAAGGGTCGCGCGGGCGTCGCCGTCGCAGAAGATATTCCAGTCGCCGGGAGCGAAGGTGGCATGCGGGCGATAATTATCCCAGCTGTCAGCCTTGGTTGCCCAGATGTTGTTGCCCAGGTCGGTCCAGATGTCGGGCGCGGCCAGGTCGACGCTGGCGTACAAGGCGGGTTTGGGGCCGTCGCCGTAGCTGGTAAAGGTGATGGGCTGACCGGGCGCGCCGCTTTTGGCCTGGAGAGACTCGCGCCAGATTTCGCCGGCCTTGAAACGGACGACGTCTCCGGGCTGGAGCGCGGTGCTGTTGACCCGCCTGACGCTTTGCCAGGCTTCGGCGGGGGACAGGCCGCTATTGCTGTCACGGCCGTTGCTGGCATCGACATAGTACTCGGCGGCGCAGGCGTTGGTGATGGACATGACGACTCCGATGGTTGCGGCTTTGCTCCAGTGACTCATGAATAACGGTCCTTTGCGGGCTGATTTCTGTGCTGGTGACGGCTTAATGAGGTAACGGCACCTTATAGTAAGGCCAGTCGTGATGGGCCGGCGCGTTACGCCCAATAACGCCTCACAACCAAGGGATTATTGGTAACGGGCGGTTTTTTGCCGCTGTGGTACACGGCTCGTTTCGCAATATATAAAAACAACAGGCAGGACTGACCATGCAGGTGGAGTGCAAACGTTTTTTTCTCGGTGCCGTGGATGTTTTGGATGACCCGCGCGGTTTTTTGCCCAGCCGTTTCACGCCGGCTTTGCGCGCGTTCTATGGCGATAGCGAAGCGCGGGTGATTCGCGCCAACAGCCCTACGGGCGTCCGCATCGCCATGATAACGGACTCACCGAGCGTGCGCATCCGTGTCGCCTACGGCCGGGCGGCGCGGGAAAAGTACGCGTTATCTGTCCGCGTTGACGACGACAGCGCCTGGCTTTGTGCGCCGGCGCAGCCGCGCGCGACGCGGTGCGATTTCAGCATTGGCTTGCCGTCGGGGCGCCACTGGGTTGAGATCGGCCTGCCGCATTTGGTGGAGACATTCGTGGAGAGCGTCGACATTGCCGACGGCGCGCATGCCGAGCCCGTGCCGGCGGCCGCTGGCCGCACGCTCTTCGTTGGTGATTCGATTATGCAGGGCATGACCACCGAGGCGCTCTGCCGCAGTTACTTTGATATCGTGGCCCGGGGCTTGGCTTACGACTACGTCAATGTCAGTGTCGGCGGCGCCACGGCGGCGCCTGGCCTGGCGCAATGCTTGGGCGGCTACAGCGACTGGGACTTGGCGCTGGTCTCTTTCGGGACCAACGATTGCACCCAGAATCGCCCGCTGGAGGAGTACGCGGCAAGCCTTGCCGCCATCATCACAGCGCTGCAGTGCCAAGGCCGCGGTAAGCTCTGTCTGTTGACAACGGTGCCGCGACCGGCGCAGGAGGGCACGCCGAACGCCATCGGCAAGACCCTCGATGATTATCGTCAGGCCGCCAGGGCACTCCAAACACAGTTCCCTGAGCTGATAGTCCTGGAGGGGCCGGCAATGCTGCCCGCCGATGAACGATTGCTCGCCGACGGCATTCACCCCAATGACGCCGGCTCAGCCGTCATGGCGCGGAATATTCTGGCGGCATTGGCGTAAGCAAGGCGACCGGGCAGGTCTTTTTTCGCGGACGAATCAGAGGGATCGTCTTTCTTGTTATCGCGGACGGATCGGACGGATCGGTCGGATCGTCGATTTGATCGGACGGATCGGACGGAACGCTAATTCGGTAGGCTAGCGGTTGTAAATGCGTGCTTGCGGGGTAGCTTTTCGACCGTCGTTTTTGTTTTTCGGCAATTATGTGTTGAATGCATGGCCTGGCGCTTTTGGAGCCGGGTCCAACAGCAGCCTTAGGAGGATCATCATGTTGAATTTGGAATTGGATTTTACGGGCAAAGTGGCCATTGTCACGGGCGCGGCGTCGGGCATGGGCCTGCTTTCGGCGCAGAATCTGGCCGCTGGTGGTGCCAAGGTGGTGTTGACGGATGTCAATAACGAGGCTCTGCAGGCGGCCGTGGCGGGTATTTGCGCCAAGGGTGGCGAGGCGGTTGGCCGGCTGGTTGATGTGCGTGACTACAGCCAGGTCGAGGCTGCCGCGAAGTTCACCGTCGAGCAGTTCGGGCGCATCGACATTCTCATCAACTGTGCTGGTGGTTTTGCCGGGCGCATCTTCCAGCGCAAAGAGAGTTTCAAGGACATGCCGTTGGAAGTGCTTGACTGGGGCATGGACGTCAATTTCAAGGGCCCGATCTATTTTTGCCGGGCGGTGCTCAATCAGATGTTTGAGCAGAAGAGCGGCGTCATCATCAACCTCGGGTCGGTGGACGGCGTCACCGGCAGCTGCTCCATGGAATACAGTGCGGCGAAGGGCGGGATGATCAGCCTGACCAAATCGCTGGCGGTGTATTGTTCGCCCCATGGCGTGCGCGCCTGCTGCGTGTCGCCCGGGCCAGTGCTGACCCGCGCCGCTATGGCGAACATGCCCACGCGCCTTGGCCGCGCTGCCGAGCCCCAGGAACTCGTCGATATGATTGTCTTCCTCTGCTCGGACAAGGCGGCATTTACCACTGGTAGCAACTTCGTGGTTGACGGTGGTCGCAGCTGCGGCGGCTACAAGGCGTAAACAGCGAACTGACTGCTTTACTGGTAGTCTGCGCCAGCGCAGCGTGACTTGGCCCAAAGCAATCAGCGAAGGAGTACTCCCTGATGAAGATTGGACTGTTAAGTGCCTGCACGCTGGCGCTGCCTTTGGCGGTACTGGCGGCTGAATACCATGTCGCCACCACGGGTCATGACGCCAATAATGGGAGTGCAGACAAGCCTTTTGCCACGCTGTCTGCCGCTCGTGACGCTGCGCGGGAGGCGCCGGCCGGGCCGCATCGCATTGTCGTCCACGCCGGCGATTATTTTCTGGACCAGCCGTTGCTTCTTGATGCACGTGACAGTGGCCTGAGCATTGTCGGCGAGGATCGTGACGCGGTGCGCATTTTTGGTGGGCGGAAGGTGACGGGTTGGACGCGAGACGGCGAGCGCTTCTGGCAGGTGCCGCTGCCGGGTGTGACGGAACGCGAGTGGGATTTTCGCGCCTTGCTGGTAAATGGCCGTCTGGCGGCAAAGGCGACCTGGCCGAACAGCACGGACACGCTGGAGCACCTGGGGCAGTGGGACCTGCCGCTGTTGCCGATGCTTGCCGGTTTTTGGGCGCGGCAGCCGACCCGCGAGGAACTCACCGTCATGCCCTATAAAGAGGGCGATATTCCGGCGGACATCGACGTTGCTAACGCCGAGGTGCGGCTCTACCACATGTGGGCGGAGTCGTTGGTTGGCGTGGAAAGTCACGATAAAGAGAAGCACGTGCTGGTGATGTCGTCGCCGGCGGTATGGCCCATGGGCGCCTGCAATCGCCGCAAGTACGTTATATACAATATAAGGGAGGGCATGACCGAGCCCGGGCAGTGGTATCTTGACCGCAGCAACGGCCAACTCGTGTACTGGCCGCTGCCGGACGAAGATATGGCCAGCAT
>JAQWBY010000154.1 GCA_028706165.1 Lentisphaeria bacterium
GCGGCAAAGCCAACATCATGTCTCCGAAGTCGTGCCCGCCATCGCCCGTAAACGGATCTTCGCCGGGATTTACGACGACCTCTGCAATATCTTTCTGACCGCGTCGCAGCCGGGGCCATTCCCCGCCACCGCAAGTACGCCCATCCGGCAGCGGCTGCCCTCGGGCGTCGTCCAGACTCTCGACGGCTCGCCCCTGCGACCCGTACACAAGAGACTGGGGACTTTTCCTCGGCGCCAATGGGTGGTACACTATGCCGACTGGGATGACGACCTGAAATCCTGCCGGCGCATCATCTATAAAAATTACCGGACGAGATACACCTTCACCTTCCAGCGCCCCACGCCGCCGGAGAAAGAGACTTTGGCGCCATGACCTTATCACCCATCAAAAACGACCTGCGCCGACGCCTGCAGCCACTGTGCCGGCAGGATGACGGCAGCTACCTCAGCAGCATTCATTTTGACCAGGCCTTCTGCGGCTTCGCCGGGCATTTTGACCACAATCCCATTGTGCCCGCCGTATGCCTGGTCGCAGCCGCCGAAATGCTGGCCAGCGATGCCGTCGGCAAGCCGCTGCAGCTACAGGAAATCGCTCAGATGAAATTCAAGAAGCACCTGGTGCCGGAAGCAGACGCCGTGTTCAGCTTCAAGCAGGACACCGCCGAGAGCGGTCTGTACACCTTTATCTTTACCATCACCACCGACGACGGCCAGTCCGTGGCCCGCATCAAACTCCAGCTGGCAGAAAGCGCATGAGACGCAAAAAACGTTATTTCCCGGCCTATCCCGGCGACCCGTCGCCGATCAGCATTGTTGTCAAGCACCGGCTGACCTTCAGCGAAGTCGATGCCCTGGCCATCGCCTGGCACGGGCATTATCCCCGGTTTTTTGAGTTGGCGCACACCGAGCTGATGCGCAAGGTCGGGCTGACTTACGAAGCCTACAAGCAACACGACGTCGGCGCACCAATCGTGCAATGCCACGTGGATTATTTTGCGCCACTCCTGCTCGACGAAGAGTTCAGCATCTGCGCGGAGCTGTACTGGAGTGATGGTGCCCGCCTGAATGTCAGCTACACGGTGCAGGGCGCCGATGGCCGCATCGCCGGCACTGGCTATACCGTGCAGATGTTTTTCAATGTCTATACCCACGAGCCGTACATACTGCCACCGCCACTGGTGGCTGACATCTGGCAACGCTGGCAACATGGCGAAATCCAATGACTGCAGCGCTCGTCCATATTCACCATGCCGAGGCCATATCCGCCGCTGGCGACGATCTGGCCGCCGCGCGGGCGACCTTCGCCGCCGGCGCGCAGCCCTTTGTGGTTCCGACGCATTTTGCCGCGCGGGGCGTCCACCACGGCCTCTGCACGGCGCTGCAGCCAGCGCCTGGTGAATCGCGAGCCATTGCCCTGCTCAAGCGGCTGCTGGCGCGCCTCCCGGCGTTGGGGGATGACGATGCCGTATTTCTGGCGACCACTGTTGGCGCCATAGACTGCCTGGAACAGAACGCCAGCGGGCCCACGCCGGATTGCATCGGCATCCTGCTTGATGCGGTCCAGCGGCATTTCCCGCGCTGCCCAGTGACCCTGGTCGCCGCGGCCTGCGCATCCGGCCAAAGCGCCACAGCAGCGGCCATGCGGGCGCTGCGTGGCGGGAGGTGCCGCCGCGCGCTGGTCATCGGCATCGACATCTGCAGCGAGTTCGTGACCTCGGGCTTCGTATCCCTCGGTGCCGTGTCACGAACGCTGACCGTGACGCGCCCCTATGACGCCAAACGCGACGGCCTGCTGCTCGGCGAAGGCGCCGGTGCGCTGCTGCTGAGCCTCGACACTGACACCGGCACCGCAGCCGGCCCGCTGGGTGCCCTGCTGGCCGCCGGTGAGTCCTGCGACGCCGCCCACATCACCGCGCCCAACCTCGCCGGCGAGCAGCTGGCGGCCTTGATCACCCGGACATTGCAGCGTGCTGGCCTGCGGCCGGAGCAGCTCGGCGGCATTATCGGCCACGGCACTGGCACTATCCACAATGACCAGTCCGAGCTGGCTGCCCTGGACTTGGTTTTTGCCGGCCAGGGCGCCTGTCCGCCCCTGCTGTCCATCAAAGGCAACACCGGCCATACCCTCGCCGCCACCGGCGTCCTGCAGATCGTCTACGGGCTGGACTTCCTGCGCCAGGGGCAGCTACCCCCGCAGGCCGGCCTGCTACAGCCCGCCGCCGGAGCCGAGCGCTGGGTCGCTGCCAAGACGCGGCCGCTGCGCTGCCCGCGCCTGCTGTCCCTCAATGTCGGCTTTGGCGGCTTGAACAGCGCCCTGATCCTGGAGGGACGAGCATGATTACCGCTGGCGTTTGCCTAACTCTGCAGCAAGCCGTCTGCCTTAGACGCGAAACACTAGCCTACGACGGCCTCGGTGAACTCAAAAAACTCATCGTCGCGGCCGCCGAGCGCTTTGTTCCGGGCGACCTGGAGGATTTTCGCCGTGCTTGCGACATGGTACGCCTGGCCCAGCTTGGCGCCATCCTCGCGGCATCGGACTGCGCCGCCTGGTCGCCGGCGGGTACCGCGCTCATCGGCTGGAATGGCTGCGGCTGCACCCCGGCCAACCAGGCCTACTGGGACGACTACCAACAGCACGGCCGGGAAACGGGCCGCGGCATGTTCTTTGTGCCGACGCTGCCGTCCATTCCCGTCTGCGAGGCCGCCATCACCCTCCATCTGCAGGGGCCGGTCTGCTACATCCGCACGCCCCCGCAGACGCGGAGACTGCAGGAGCACCTTGATGACCTGTTCAACGACGACGCGACTATCCGGCAAATCATGCTTGCCGAAATCTACGAGGACCATGCCTGTCTGCTGCTCTGTGACAGGCAGCCCGGCCCACTCCCGGATCACAACGACTTGACCGCAGTATTTTGGCAAGCGAAAAAGGACCTCACGCCATGAAACTCAAATTGATCTACCCGCAATGGCCCAAACTGCCCAACCAACCGCGTTTCAACCTGCCACCGATGGGCCCCGTGTCCTTCGCGGCAGCACTGCCCGCAGACGTTGACGTCGATTTCTGCGACGAGAATGTCGAGGCGTTGGACCTGCAGTCCCCGGCCGATCTCTACGCCATTTCCTGCATGCTGACCTGCCAGACGCCGCGCGCATACGCCATCGCTGACGAACTCCGCGCCGCCGGCAAAACCGTCATCATGGGCGGCATCGCCATCATGCTCCACCATGAAGAAGCCGCAGGCCACGCCGACAGTATCTTCCTCGGCGAAGCCGAAGGACGCATGGACGCCGTCTTCCGCGATTTCGCCGACGGCAAGCTCAAGCCGGTCTACAATTTCCTCGGCCAGTTTCCCGACACGGCCCTGATTGGCCCGGCGCGGCGCGACATCCTCAAGCGCGAGCTCTACAACTACCGCGGCGTCCAGATGGTCGATCTCGTCCACGCCTCCCGCGGCTGTCGTTTCAACTGCTTTCCCTGCTGCACACCCTTCCTGGGCGGCCGGCAATTCCGCCCCCGCCCCATTGACAAGGTCGTCGCCGAAATGGCCGCCATTCCCAACAACCGGCTGTTCATCGTGGACAATTCGCTCGCGCAGGACGACCAGTGGGAAAAGGACCTCTTCCGCGCCATGGCGCCGCTAGGCAAGAAATGGGTATCGCACCCCATCAAGGACGACCCGGAAATTCTCAAACTGGCGCAGGCGGCCGGCGCCTGGTACGTCTATCAGGCGATTTTTGACACCTCCGACTTCATCCGCGCGCGCATCCAGCGCTACCAGGACCACGGCATCGGCGTGGAGGGCACCATCATCCTCGGGACGGACGACCAGAGCCTGGATGACATCAAACGGCTGGTCGATTTCCTCCTCGACATCGATCTCGATCTGGCCGAATTCACCGTGCTCACCCCTTTTCCGCACTCGGCTATCTGCGCCCAGCTCACGGAGCAGGGGCGCATTCTCCACCGCGACTGGGGCCGTTACACCGCCGGCGAAGTCGTGTTCAAGCCAGCCCGCATGAGCGTCGACGAACTGCAGTGGGCCTATCAGTACGCCTGGGACAGCTTTTACAGCGAGGAATCCAAGGAGTTCAAAATGGCCAAGCTCTACTTGGATGTGCTGAAAAAAGAGCGGGCGTCACTGACCGAGTCCCTGCGTCCCAGCAACGTCAAGTGGGGGCATCAGGCATGAAAATCCTGGTCTCCGCCGCCAATTTCTGCCGTGAGCCCCTGCCGGTGTACCCGCTGGGCATGGGCGTCATTGCCGCCGTCCTGAGCGCGGCTGGCCACGACGTCCGCCAGTTCGATCCGCTGTCCTGCGGCGAAAACGACTACCCGGCCCAAGCGGTGGCGCTTTGCCGAGATTTCGCGCCCGACCTAGTCTGCGTCAGCATCCGCAATCTCGACGTGGCCGACAGCCAGTCCGCCAATCAGGCGCTCTTTCAGGCGGTCTGCGCCGTCATCGCCACCTGGCGTCGGCTGAGCAGCGCCCCGATTATCCTCGGCGGTTCCGGCTTCACCATGAACCCCGAAGCCGTCATGAAACATTCCGGGGCAGACTACGGCATCGCCGGCGAGGGCGAGAGCGCGATCCTCGACCTGGTCGCGGCCATTGCGGCCGGCCGGCCGCCGGCGCGGGGAACCATCATCCGCAAGCCAGCGGCAATGCTGTCCGGCGCCCGTTATTCGCACCAGATTGCGACCTATTACCATGACCAGACCCACATCATACCTTTGCAGACCAAGCGCGGCTGCCCCTTCCACTGTGTTTACTGCACCTACCCGAGCCTCGAGGGGCACACGCTGCGCCTGCGGCCCGTGGACGAGGTGCTCGCTGACATCAGCTACCTCAAAATGACCTATCCCGACGCCATGCTCTACTTTACCGACTCCGTGTTCAATGATCCCAGCCGCCACTACCAAGACATCCTACGAGGGATGCTGGAGCGCGACCTCGCCATGCCCTGGACGGGATTTATCACCCCCTTTGGCGTCAATGGCGACGACCTGGACCTCATGGCCGACTCCGGGCTCATCTGCGCCGATCTCGGCATGGACGGCACTACCGACGCCACCTTGGCCGGCCTCGGCAAGCACTTTACCTTCCAGGAAGCCAAGACCTGCTGCGAACAGCTCCTGGCGCGCAACGTCAGCGTGCACGCCAACGCCATGTTCGGCGGCCCCGGCGAAACCTGGGACACGGTCCAGGAAGGCATTGCCAACCTGCTCGCCCTTGCCCCCGTCTACACCATCATCTTCTCAGGTATCCGCCTACTCAGCGGCGCGCCCATCATGGCGACTGCCCGCCGGGAAGGCCTGATCGCCGACAACTGGGACGACACCCAGCCGCTCTACTACTACGCGCCCGGCATTGACGCCGACCGACTCCACCAGCAGCTGCTCACGGCCTTCAAGGACAGCCAGTACTGCGTTTACCCGCCATCAAGCCGCAGCGATGACTACCGCACGCTCCATAAATATGGCTTTGCTAAACTCAAAAAACTCGAACTGAGCCAGCAGCGCCGGAGAAGCTAGGGCATGAAGGTCGCCTGCGTCATTCCCCTCTACAACAATGCCGCGACCATCCTCGCGGTGGCCGGCGACTGCCGGCGCTACCTGGAACGGGTCGTCGTCGTCGATGACGGCAGCAGCGATCTGCCTCCCCAATTCGACCACGAGCTGCAGACCATGGGCGTCGAGCTGATCCGGCATGACCGCAACCGCGGTAAGGGCGCCGCCATCAAATCCGCGCTGGCGCTGCTCAGCCGCAGCGATACCGACTACATGATCACCATCGACGCCGATGGCCAGCACCTCCCACAAGACCTGCCGCAATTCCTCGAGCTGCTGGCTACAGACGGCCAGAACGGCGACCTCATCGTCATCGGCGCCCGCGATTTTACTGGCGAAAATATCCCCGACGCCAGCAAATTCGGCCGGCAGTTCTCCAATTTCTGGGTAAAACTCGAAACCGGCGTCAGCTGCTCCGACAGCCAGAGCGGCTTCCGCGCCTACCCGGTCAAGGCCCTCAGCCGCCTGAAGCTGCGCTGCTGTCGCTATAATTTCGAGATCGAAGTACTGGTGCGTTGCCTCTGGGGCGGCGTGCGGCTGCGCGAAATCCCCATTGGCGTCATCTATGCCCCGCCCGGCGAGCGCATCAGCCATTTTCGACCGTTCATGGACAACCTGCGGCTGTCGCTGTTACACACGGCCTTGGTGGCACGCCGGCTCAGTGGCTTGCCTTCCCGGCAGCTGGTCGCGACCGCACCAGCGCCAGGCACGCCGTCGCTATGGAAAAGCCCCAAGGCGTTTTTCACCTTTTTGTTGCACGAGAATGCGACGCCGGGGTTGCTGGGCCTGTCGGCCGGGCTCAGCAGCTTTCTGGCGATTTTGCCCTTGCTGTCCTGCCACATGCTGGTGATTCTCTACGTCTGCATCCGCTTGCGCCTGAACAAGGTGATGGCCCTGGCGATCCAGAATCTGTTCATGCCGCCGCTGACGCCTTTTCTTTGCCTGCAGCTGGGGTATTTTATGCGCCACGGTACATTCCTGCGCGAAGTGAGTATGCAAACCATTGTCTACGAATTACATCTGCGTTACTTGGATTGGCTGCTCGGCAGCCTCGTCCTGGCACCGCCAGTCGCCGTCATCGTCGGCTTGGTGGTCTACGCCGTCGCCAGCCGCCTGAACCGAAAAAAAGCGTGAACGACCATGCCGGTTGCAGCGAAAAATCTTAGCGACCAGCGGGGCAACGCCCTCGGCATCGGTTTTTTCCGAGTCGTCATCCGCGCCCTCGGGCCGCGTTGCGCCTGCGCCATGGTCTGGTTCGTGGCCTTTTTTTACGCCGTCTGTGACGGCACCGCCATGCGCGCGGCAACGCCCTATTTACGCAGTCGTTTCCCCAAGGCGGGCGCAATGGCCCGGCGCTGGCATTTTTACCGCCTGCTTGTCGCCCAGGGCCAGGTAATCATTCTGGCTCACTGGCTGCGTAGCGGCCGGCAGGTGCCCATCCGCGAAGAGCACCCCGAGCATCTGCGCGACGCCTTGCTCGACCGCCAGCGCGGGCTGATTCTGCTCATCAGCCACGTGGGCTGCTGGCAGGCCGCACTCACCCACCTGGAAAGCTACCAGCGCCCAGTCAATCTGCTGATTCAAGCCAATGCCAATGTCCACATCGCCAGGATGTTCCAGGGCCAGCACGTCACCATCATCAATAATGACGGCCCCTTCGGCGGCCTGCTTGATTGCGTCGCCGCGCTGGAACGGGGCGAAATCGTCTGCATCATGGGCGATCGTCAGGCCGGCGACCACGAAGAAGCACTGCCCATGACCATGCTTGGCCGGCGGCTCTTCATACCCCGCTCGCCGTGGCTGCTGGCCGCGCGTTGCCGCTGCGCCATCATGCCCGTCTTCACACTTATGCGTGGCATGGCTAGCGGCATTGATTTCTTTTTCGCACCGCCTATCGCCATTGAGTACAATCTGCCACGAAAACCCCCTGCCGACATCTTTACGCCATATATTGCCCAGTATGCCGCCGCGCTGGAAAAAATGGCCGTTGACCACCCGTACCAAGTATTTCATTACGACCACCAAGCAAGTACTGCAACGCCCCGGGAGACCTGAAGATGGATGACGCAACCGCTGCCTTTCGCCAAGAATTCAAAGAGAAACTCATCACCTGGCTGCAGCTCGAAGACAAAACGCCTGACGACATCAAGGACGACGACGCGCTCTTCGGCTCCGGCCTGGGCTTGGACTCCCTCGACGCCGTGGAAATCGTCATCGCGCTGAAGCGCGAATACAACATTCCACAGAGCGCCGTCGATCAGCGCCGTGATATCTTCACGACCTTCGCCACCCTCAGCGATTTCGTCCAGCACTATCACGAACAGCAGCACTAGCCCGCGCCTCAGCCTCAGACAAGACTCATGATGAGCACTACGCACAAACTTGCCGGCGTCATCGGCAAAGGCATGATTTCCGCTTTGGGGAAATCGGTCGCGGAAACCCGCCACTCGCTATATCAGCCGATTCCCCGCTTGCCGGAATTGCCACGCCGGGTGGCGACCACGCTGTCCCTACCGGTGTTCGAGGTCGCCGACTTAGCGCCGGAAACGGGTATTCCGGGCGGCTTCAGCCTGCAGCTGCTCCGTCACGCCTTGCGCGAAGCGCTGGACGACGCGAAGCTCGCCGCCGGCGACCTAGCCGGCAAACGGGTTGGTGTCTGCATGGGTACCACCGTGGCCTGCCAGCTTAACGACATTCCTTTCTATGCCACACTGCGTAGCGGCGCGCTGCCACCGGCACAACCACTGAACAACTACATTGCCGGCAACCCCGCCGAGTGGATACGCCGGGAGCTCGGGCTCAATGGCCCCGCGCTGACCATTTCCAACGCCTGTTCCTCCGGCGCCGACGCTATCGGCATCGGCCTCCTCTGGATCCGCCAGGGCCTCTGCGATCTTGTTATCGCCGGCGGCACTGACGAGCTCAACCGCGTGCCACTGGTGGGCTTCAACGCGCTCGGCGTCTGCGCGCCCGGGCCCTGTCGACCGTTTGACGCCGATCGCGCTGGCCTGAATCTCGGCGAAGCCGCCGGCGTCGTCATCCTCGCCCCCGCCGACACGGCAGCGAGCGACCGTGCCGCCTGCGCAGTCGCCGGTTACGGTAACAGCGCCGACGCGTTTCACATCACCCAGCCCGACCCCGAGGGCCGTGGTCTCGAACGCGCCGTCAGACTCTGCCTGGACAGCGCCGGCATGATTCAGCCTGGCGATATTGCCTTCATCAACGCCCACGGTACCGGTACGACCGCCAACGATCGCGTCGAAGCCATTGTCTTCCACCGCCTTTTCGGTGC
>JAQWBY010000155.1 GCA_028706165.1 Lentisphaeria bacterium
GAGACGTGAGTCCTCGCCCCAGCGCCCCGCCGCCAATCAGTCCCACTGGTCCCTGGCGTCCCCTGAGGCCGGCCAATATCAATCACTGACCGCTTACCGCCCAACCGCCTTTCACCCCCAAACGACGGACATCATGCACACTCCCACCGCGCCATCCCGCCCCGATAAACAAGCGACCTTCTACCGTATTTTCTCCCTCTGGCTGACCATCTGTCTGGCGACTTTGGCCGCGATGATGCTGGGCGGCGCCCCTGGCAATCCCCTCACGCCTTTTCTGCCCATCACGGTCAGCTTGGCCGGCATTGCCGTCATGGGCGTGTCCGTCATCTGCCTGTGGGGCCTGCTTTTCGTCGTGCCGATCTACTACTTGAGCGAAGCGTGGCTGCGCTTGGCCGCGCCCAAGCTCATCCCACTGATCTTCCTGCTCCAGGCACTGCTGACCACGCTCTACTACCTCTTCGCCGGCGAAATGCCCTGGCGGCAGGGCGGCCAGGCGTTCGGCATCTTCGCCTTGCTGCTGGTCGCCGTGGTCGTCGCCTACGGCCCGGCCGAGGTCCGCCGCCACATCGACCGCCGGGCACGCATCCTCAAACGCTGGCTGCGCAAAATGCGCCAGCATGACGAGGCAAAACCGGAAAACGCCCCGGCCAAACGCTGACAGGCATCATGGATAGTCCAGACAACAGTGTTGACACCGCCTGCACGCAACGCATCGCCGCGCTCCGCGAGGAGATCGGCCGCGTGCTCGTTGGCCAATGCGAGCTCGTTGACGGTATGATCATCGGCCTGCTCTGCGGCGGCCACGTGCTCATGGAAGGACGCCCCGGCCTGGCCAAGACCCTCGCCGTCAAGACCCTCGCTCAGTGCCTCGGCGGCAGCTTCGCCCGCATTCAATTCACCCCGGACCTGCTCCCCGCCGATATCTGCGGCAGCACGGTATTCAATCAAGCTGAAAAACGTTTCGAAGCCCAGCCCGGTCCCATCGCCGCCAACATCGTCCTGGCGGACGAGATCAACCGCGCGCCGGCCAAAGTGCAAAGCGCGCTTCTCGAAGCCATGCAGGAACAGCAGGTGACCATCGCTGGCAAGACCATGGCCCTGCCACAGCCCTTCTTCGTCGTCGCCACCCAGAATCCCATCGAACACAGCGGCACTTACGAACTGCCCGAAGCGCAGAAGGACCGCTTCATGCTGCAAATCGAATTGCCGTATCCGCGACGGGACGACGAGCAGACCATACTCGACCGCATGGCCAAAACGGCAAGCACCGCAACACCAAAGCCCGTACTGTCCTGCGAGGACGTCATGACGCTACGCCAGCACGTCGATGCCGTCCATATCGCGCCGCGGCTGCGGGACTACGTGCTCGACCTGGTCATCGCCACCCGCCCTGGCGAAGACGCCGAACTGCGCTTCGTCAACCACGACGCGCTGGCCGGCATCAGCGAGTTCATCGACTGCGGAGCGTCGCCGCGCGCGTCCCTCGCGCTGGTCTTGGCCAGCAAAGCCCACGCGCTGCTCAACGGGCGCAATCACGTCATTCCCCATGACATCCAGGCATGCGCACCGGCAGTCATCGCCCACCGATTGGTCACCAGCTTCGATGCCGATGCACAGAAAATAACCCCGCGTGACATCGTCGCGCGGCTGCTCGACCTCGTGCCCGCGCCATAAAAAAAACCGTCGCCTCACGGCAGGCCGTGAAAAAAGGCATGCCGTGGGGCGACAGAGGGGGCGCGTCGTGCGCTTTATTTGAGGAAGAGTTCGATTACTGGCACGTCGCCACAGGCCGACGGCAATAGCACCGGCAATTCGAGAGTCAGCGCATTGCCAGGCGAGGTGCTGTTCAAGGCGGCGTGAATGGCCGTACCGGCCTCGCGTCGCTTGATTTCGCTGCCGTCAGCCAGCAGCTGCGCATATTTGACCTTGCCCGCCAAGTTCTCCAGGTGGATGTGCTTGAAGGGCCAGGAAAACAGATGCAGATACAGGCACTTCGTCGTCGCATTGTAGGTGTAACGGCAGTCGGCGGGAACCGGAAATTCCGCTGGCGCCTGACCACAGCCATAGATCGAACGGCCGTGGAACTTCATCCACGCCGCATAGCCCGCCAAACGGTCCTTCGCCCGCTGGTCGAGATAGCCACGGGACGTCGGCCCAACGTTCATCAGCAGGTTGCCGCCGCGCGACACGTGGTTCACCAGCATCTCGACGCACATCTTCACGCTCTTCCAGGTCGCCTCGTCGCGATGGTAGCCCCAGGATCCCGACAGGGTCTGGCAGCCTTCCCAGACCACCGGATTGCCCTTCTCGTCCACCATGCCCTTGTCCGGCGTGTACTGCTCGGGGGTGACGATGTCGCCGGAGCCCGGGAGGTCCAGACGATTGTCAACAATGATGTCCGGCTGCAGTTTGCGCACCAGCTTGATCAGCTTCTCGGATTCCCACTCGTTGTGGCCCTTGCCGTTTTCACCGGGATAGCTGAAGTCGAACCACAGGATGTCGATCTTGCCGTAGTTGGTCAAGAGCTCGGTGACCTGGTCGCGCATGTATTTGGCATAGCGGCTCAGCTTGCGGCCCTTGTTGAACTCCTCGGGCTTCATCTTGTTGCGCATGGGATGAACGCGGTCCAAGGTGAAATCCGGATGATGCCAATCAATCAGCGAGTAGTAGAAGCCAACCCGCAAGCCCTCGGCCCGGAACGCGTCGACGACTTCCCGCAGCAGGTCGCGCCCGGCCGGCGTGTTGGTCGCCTTGTAGTCGGTGTATTTGCTGTCCCAGAGACAGAAGCCCTCGTGGTGCTTGGTGGTGATCACGAAGTACTTCATACCGGCTTCGCGCGCGGCCTTCGCCCATTCCTTCGGCTCAAAGAGGTCGGGATTGAACAAATCGAAATACACCTGGTAGTCCTGGTCGGTGATTTCCTCGCGATGTTTCACCCACTCGTGCCGCCCGAGCATGGCGTAGGTGCCCCAGTGGATGAACATGCCGAATCGGTCATGCGTGAACCAGCGCGTGTCGCCCTTGCCGTAGTTGCCCATCTGTCCGCTCCTTGCTGTTGTGATGCACTCCAAGCTCTGCTCTGCTCGACAACGCCAGACGGCGCGCCGAAAAAGGCACCGCTCAATATAGGAAGCGCAGACGCGAACGTCCAACCCCAACAAGGCAAATCAATAAAACCGGCGAGAATGCCGGCGCCGACCCGCTTGCCCACAAACGCAAAAAGGGCGCGGAGAACTCGCTGTTCTCCGCGCCCTGCGTGTCCGCCGGCGGCCGGCAGCGGCGACTTCGTCGCCATGCCCATCGCTCTTGACCATCAGCAGGCTTTCACCTCGATCCGCCGCGGGGCCAGTTCCTTGACCTTCGGCAGTGTCAGGCGCAACACGCCGTCCTTCATCACCGCCGTGATCTTCTCCCGATCAATGGTGTCACCCATGGTGAATTGCCGCTCATAGCGGTAGTCGGGCTGGTACTCCGTCCGGATCAACTCCATGCCCGCCGGCACCGGCGTTTCACGATGCCCCTTGATAGTCAGGCTGTTGCCGTGCAGATCGATATCGACATTCTTCTCGTTCACGCCCGGCATGTCGGCCAGCAAAAGGACATCCTTTTCGGTTTCCAGGATGTCAACCGCCGGCGACAGCACAACGGCCTCGCGCCGTTCTACGCGTTGGACATTGGCTTCGTTGTCTTTATTGACTGTTCTTACTTCCGTTGCCATAGTTCACACTCCTTTCCTGGTTTGTTATGACTGTGTCCTGTTCATCAACCAGCTTTAATGGCAATCTTGCGGGGCTGGGCACTCTCGGCCTTGGGGAGCCGCACGGTCAGAATGCCGTCCTGATAGCGGGCGGCGACCTCACCGGCATTGACCGGGAAGGGCAGCGCGAAACTGCGCACAAAACTGCCGGCGCCGCGCTCCTGCCGCAAGTACTCTGCGCCCTCGGGAGCCTTGTCGACCTCGCGAGAGCCTTTGAGGGTCAGGGTGTCTTGATTGACCGTCACGTCGAGATCCTTGGGGTTAATGCCCGGGAGCTTCATGCTCAATTCAAGAGCATCGTCGCTCTCGTACACATTGACCGCCGGGAACTCGCCACTCAAGCCCTGCCAGGGAGAAGCCCAAAAGGCCCGGTTGAACTCGTCTTGCAGGTCCCACAGATCACTCCAGGGATTCCACGTCGATTGTCTTGAACGTCTCCAGAACATAGCGTGCCTCCTTTCACTGGCTTGGTTGTCCTTGGCCGCCTGCTGTCGGCGGCGGCCTGTCGTCACATTTGTTCGCGACATTTTGACATTAGCAAAAGACATGCCAATTTTGGAAGAGGGGGCGCCGCAGCTCCCGCCAGCGCTTTTCCGCGCGGCCGGCGCGGCGCCGAGCGCGCAGCGGTGTTACATTTTGTCACAGTTCCCGCGCATTATTGTCACAGTCGCCAAGGACACTCCGCCATGCTCGTTCTCTGCGCTCCGGCCAAACACGAAATCATCGTCCGCAATTCCCGCTTCATCGCCGAAGCGGTACCGGTCGGCAGCGCGGAAGAAGCCCGGGACGTCCTGCGGCAGCGCAAAGAGGAGTACGCCGACGCCAGCCACGTCGTCCACGCCTTCATTGTCGGCATTGGCGCCAGCATCATGGGCTGTTCAGACGACGGCGAACCCGCCGGGACCTCCGGCCGCCCTGCCCTGGAAGTCGTCAAAGGTAGCGGCATCAGCAATATCATGGTGACCATCACGCGCTACTTCGGCGGCACCAAACTGGGCACGGGCGGCCTGGTCAAGGCCTACACGGAAAGCGTCCAGCAACTGCTGGCCAGCGCCCAGACGAAGGAATGGGTGGCCACCCGCGCGTTTTCCCTGCAGGCGCCATACACCCTCTACGAGCCAAGCAAAAAAATCCTCCTCACCCATGAAGCCGAAATCAGTGACGAGGTCTTTGCCGACGAGGTGACCCTGCGCGGCACGATGCGGGAAAGTGCCATCGCCAGCGCTGAACAGCAACTGCAGGACCTCTCGCGGGGCAAAATATCCCTGCAGGTCGAAGACGATAGCGGGGACCACGCGACACCGTGAGTGGCGCTGGCGCTCACGAGGAAGCACGCCAGAGACGCCGGCGTTGCGCGCGGCGCTACACCGGCGCCAGGGTTGCCTAACTCACTTCAGCAGCAGCAGGCTGATGCACATCATGAGCATGCCGGCAACCAGCCCAAGAATGCTGTCGTGGCCTTTGCCGTAGGCGCGGCTGCTGGGCAGCAGCTCGTCCAGGCTGATATAGACCATGATGCCCGCCACCAGCGCAAAGGTCGCACCCATCACCTGCGGCGGCATGGCCCTGCCCCCCAGAAACAGTAGCAGGACGACATAGGCGACCGCCGCGCCTACCGGCTCGGCTAAACCGCTGAGCAATGAATAGACAATTGCTTGACGACGACTTCCCGACGCAAAATAAATCGGCACGGCCACGCTGATGCCTTCCGGAATATTATGCAGTGCCACGGCGATGGCGATGGCCAAGCCGGTCTTGGGCTCATGCAGCGCCGCCATAAATGTCGCCAGACCCTCGGGAAAATTGTGGATGGTCACCGCCAGGGCGGTAAACATGCCCAGGCGCATGAGTTTGAGCGGCGAATGCTGGTGGTCGTGGCCGTCGCTGCCCTTAGCGCCCGGCTCGGGCGCCTCGGCCCCCGTGCGCACCGCCGCCCGCTCGGCCGCCGAGTGCATCTCGTGGGGATTCTCAGCCGCCGGAATCAACGCGTCAATCACGCCAATGAGCAGCATGCCACTGAAAAAGCCCAGGGCGTTGAGCCACTGCCCACGCGTCTCGCCATATATCTCCTCCAGCGTGGCGCTGGCCTCCGGATAGAGTTCCACAAAGGAAATGAACAACATCACGCCGGCCGAAAAGCCCGTGGCGACCGCCAGAAAGCGATAATTCGTCCGCTTGGAAAAGAAAGCGAAGAGGCTGCCCAGCCCCGTGGTAATGCCGGCAAAAAAAGTCAGCCCAAAGGCCATCCACACGTTTTCCATCCGCGCTACCCCTGTGTTGTGGTTCCCTGAGGATGCTCTGCTGGTCAGACCGATCAGTCGGATCATCAGACCGATCATCAGACGGATCGGACCGATCGGACCGATCAAGTCGACGATCCGGCCGATCCGGCCGATCCGTCCGATCCGTCCGCGATACCAAGTCGACGATCCGTCCGATCCGTCCGATCCGCCCGCGATAACAAGAAAGACGATCCGTCCGATCCGCCCGCGATAACAAGAAAGACGATCCGTCCGATCCGTCCGATCCGTCCGCGATAACAAGGATGAAGGCCCGCCCGCGACAAAAGACCGTCTCTGTTCCTCTTCACTTTTGCCGTAACGGCGATAATGTAATGCCCCGACGCCGTTTCACCTCCGCCCGCCACCCGAACGACCAGCCAGCATGATCATACTTATCGCCGACGCCCACGTCCACTCCCATACCCCGCGCGCGGACGACTTCCGCGCCATGCTCCAGGCCATCGGGACGAGCAGCCATGACGTCATCTTCCTCGGCGATATCCTCGATCTGTGGATCGCCATGCCCCGCTACGAAGACCCCTACTGCGCAGAATTCCTCGCCTGGTGCCGGCGGGAAAAAGAGCGCCGCCGCGTGGTCTTCATCGAGGGCAATCACGAATTCCACGTCGCCAAACTACACCGCCAAGCATTCAGCGACAGCGCCGTGCTCGACTTCCGCCTGGGCCACAATCTCTTTCTGCACGGCGACCTCATCCAATGCAATCTGGTCGGCCACCGCGTTCTCCACGGCATCGCCAAAAGCCGCGTCGGCGAGCTCATCTTCCGCTATGCGCCATGCGGCCCGGCCATCGCCCACTGGGCAAAGAACCGCTTTAGCAGCAAGGCCCGCGGCATCGCCAGCTTCATTCCCGAAAAGACCATCCTCGACTGGACCACGACTGTCCTCAACAACGACTGTCGCCATATCTTCATGGGCCACTTCCACCTTGGCAGCGCCTGGACACTACCCGACGGCCGCAGCTGCACCATCGTCCCAGCATGGAAATTCCGCGGGGATATTGGCCTCCTCGACAACGAAAACGCCAGTCTCCAAACCGGAAACTGGCGTGATTTACTCGGCGTGCCGGGCGAAAAGCCACCAGCGCCTCAGCGGTAGTTGAACAGCGCGTCCAGCGCGACATTCTGGCCGCTGGCGGCGTTGAAAGCCCGCAAGACTTTCTGCCTAATGGCCGTGGTCAGCCAACGGCCCTTGCGAGCTTTCGAGACCATCTTGTGCGTCACCTGCTCCGTCGACGCGCAGACCAAGTCGTCGTTGGTCAAATCCAATTCAAGCATCAAAGCGTCAATCGGCTGTTCGCCGTATTGGCGTTCCTGTTCTGGTTTCATCGTGGTCAATTACCTGTGGGGTAGAATTTATTAAATAGCACCGAGCCGATCTTCTGCGTGCCCACATGGCCATCCGCAAAAGTCAGGTTGATCATCTCATTGTGAGGAAAGGCCAAACGCAGGTTGGTATTGACATTGGCAAAATTGGGCTCGACTTGAGTCAAACCGTCAATGCCCCAGGGCGTCGTCCCCGTGCGAACCCGCTCGGCAAAGACAATGCCCTCCGACGGCGTCTGCTTAATCGCCGCATTGGCTCCTGTCACGCTGTATAAATAGTTGGTATGGACAGCCGTCACCGTCGAACTCGCCGACGGGCAGAACCAAATCTTATTGTCACCGACGTAGGAATTATACAAAAAGCGATAGCCGCCATCGGCCGTTGCCGGCACCCACGTGCTTTTCGCCATATCCCAGTAGTAGCGCGCCATGCGGTCGTCGTGGTCCTGCATGTACATCATCACCGCTACACCCAGCTGTTTCATGTTGCTCACGCAGCTGATCGCCCGCGCCTTCTCCCGCGCTTTGCTCAACGCCGGCAACAGCATCGCTGCCAATATCGCGATGATCGCTATCACTACCAGCAGTTCAATCAGCGTAAATCTCAGTTTGTTGTTCATAGGCGCTCCTGGTCATTTCTTTATGTTTCGTTGTCTCAATGTTCGTGACCAAATCGTCACCAGTTGATGGCCGCCGGCACACTCGGCCAGGCGATACCCAACAGGGGCCACCCGTAACGTTAGGCAAACCAAGGTCTAGTAAATGGTAACCGTGCTCCCCGTACCCCAGGCGCCAATGCCCAGAATTTTCGAATTGGCCTGTACGGCCTGGCCTTTTATCCCGGCAACATGGCCATCAAGGAAGCCGATGTTCATCATCTGATTGTGCCGCGCGCAGCAGCGATAGGGCCGGTCGCTCTGTATCCATTCTTCCGTCGCATCGCCAAGAACACCGCAATCCGACGGCGAGCTGGAAAACGACCCCGTGCCCGGAACCGCGTGGCGAACCTTGCCGTGCAGTGCCGTCGTCAACGAGTAATCCTTGCCAAAAGCAGTCTTCTTGACCGTTTGCCGCGAACTCGGGCAGAGAAAGGTCTTCTTGTCACCAACATAAGGCACCAGCGCCGGCTGGTAGCGCCCCCACTCGTACACGACAAATGTGTCCGTGTCGTAATAAGTGTCAGCATTCCAGAAGAAATGCTGGCTGGGGAAGGTATCCAGGTTATCGTCAAGGTACATTTCCCACCCCAGCATGATCTGTTTTACATTAGACGTGCATGAGATCGCCCGCGCCTTCTCCCGCGCTTTGCTCAAAGCCGGCAACAGCATCGCCGCCAAAATCGCGATGATCGCTATCACCACCAGCAACTCAATCAGGGTGAAAAACGTGTTCTTGGC
>JAQWBY010000006.1:0-8731 GCA_028706165.1 Lentisphaeria bacterium
TTCTTATTGTTATCGCGGACGGATCGGACGGATCGGACGGATCCGGCTGATTGATCGGTCTGATCGGTCTGATCTTCTTTTTGTTATCGCGGACGGATCGGACGGATCGGACGGATCGGACGGATCCGGCTGATTGATCGGTCTGATCGGTCTGATCTTCTTTTTTTTATCGCGGACGAATCGGACGGATCGGACGGATCGGACGGATCCGGCTGATTGATCGGTCTGATCGGTCTGATCTTCTTATTTTTATCGCGGACGGATCGGACGGATCGGACGGATCCGGCTGATTGATCGGTCTGATCGGTCTGATCGTCTTTTTGTTATCGCGGACGGATCGGACGGATCGGACGGATCGGACGGATCGTCGACTTGATTGGTCTGATCGGTCTGATCGGTCTGATCTTCTTTTTGTTATTGCGGACGGATCGGACGGATCGGACGGATCGTCAACTTGATCGGTCTGATCGGTGCAATCGGTCTGATCCGTCTGAACTGCTAGGTTGTTTATTCGATGACTGCCTCGCGTTTGACGCTGATGTTGCGTCCGTAGGCCTTAAGCTGGTCATTGCCGAAGCCATGGAAGACGCGTATTTTCTTCGACTGGGCCAGCGCTTTGTCGTCGAGGGCGCGGAGGGTGAAGAACACGGGCTGGTCGTAGTTCGTGCCACCGAAGGCCGCTGCGTGCAGGGCGAGAAATGACGGCGAGATGGCCAGCACGCCATTTGGCGGCAGGACCACGTCGCTGCCGGAGGCCGTGCGGATTGCCGGGTAGTCACTGGCCTTGAGGACGATGTCGGTCTTGCCTTGATTGATCCAGATGCTGAGATCGCCGAAGCGGGTGAGCTCGACATCGGGGGAGAGGAACTGGTGGTCGCTCATGGGGGTGTCGGCGGCGATGCGGGCGATCCACGAGCAGAGTTCGTAGCTGTTTTTGATGAAGCGGTCAGTGAGATTGAGTTCTTCGGCCCAGCCGTTGTCGGCGCGGGAGAATGTGCTTTGTTTCGGTGCTTCGGGTCCCCGCATGCTGTCGAAGACGACCTGACCGTCGTTGTTGACAGCGAGGGAGCCGAGGACTATTCGGCGGGTGTTGGGGTCGGCTTGGCGGATCAGTTGCCGCTGGTTATTGCTGATGACGCCGATGCACCACTGGATGTTGCCGGTGAAGCCCTCGGGGACGGTCACGGTGCGGGTAACGTTGACGGTTTTGCCGGCTGTGAGGGTGGGCAGGCCGTGGTCGTCCTGGAAGGCAATGCCCTCAGAATTGTTGGTGACAGTGGGGTGGCAGAAGTGGACGAAGGCGCGGAGGGGCTCCGTGGTCGTGGTTTCGCTCAGCCACGGGTAGTTCACCGTGAAGGTTCGTGGGCCGCTTGGGGTGATGGTCACCGTCCCCAGGGATATGGCTGTTTCGCGGGTTTTGCTCTGGAAATAGAGGTGCGCGCCAAAGTGGTAGAGGGGCGTTTCGGCGTGGCTGGCGAAGGCCAGGATGTAGTCGTCGCGACCAGGCGTGGCGCGATCGCTTTGGTGCGTGTAGAGATTCACGCAGTCGCCGTACACCATCTGAAACAGCGGTATAAGCTCGCCGCCGAGCGTGCTGTGGAAGCTCGATTTGGGGTTACGGACATTGACGCGGTGGGACATCAGGCCCTCCATGTAGTCCGCATAGGGCACGCCCCACTCGCGGCCCTCTTCGCTGCCAAAGAGCCCGAAGTGCTTACGGGCGAGCTGACTGAGGCGGATCTTTCCTGCCATGTCCTGCTGGCGCGTGTTGGGGTGCTGGGGATCGAAGCAGTTGTACAGCGGCGCTGCAAAGATCGTGTCAATGAAATAGATGGTCGGCGCGAAGAGGCGGGCGACTTCCGGCAGATTGCCGGGGCGGGCGGCGAGTTCGACCTGCTTGTCCGCGCAGACTAGCCAGCAGGGGCCGCCGGCCCAGTTGCCGCCTGGGAGCATCTTGCCGTTTTTCTGCTTGGCAACCATGGACGGATTCCAGGACGGCGCGTCTTCGTACATATCCTGGTAGTTGTCATGGAGTCCAAAGAGAAAGCCGGCGTCCTTGACACGTGGGGCCAGCTTGGCCAAGGCGTCATTGCCGCCGAGTTCGGGGGCGACGGGCAGTGGGTCGGGGTGCTTGTTGTCATAGCCGCCATTGATCCAGCCGCAGAGGACCATCATGGCCTTGTCGATGCCGAGATCACGGTTGAGGTGCTCGGTGATCTGGGCGATTTCATCAAGGGTCCAGGTGACCGAACGCTCGTCTTTGCCGCTGCGGTTGTAGCGCGATGTCGGCACGGTGTGGGTGTACACGAAGGGCTTGAAATTGGCGCAGCCGGCCATGGCGCTGACCTGGTCATTACCGTCGTCGCGGCGCTTGTCCGCCCAGGTCTTGACCAGCCCGCGCTCACTGGCGAGCTTGCGGTATTCGCTGGCAATGTGGACGTAACTGCCTTTGCCGACGGGGTAGATGTCGCAGCTGTCAGCGCCGGGTTCCAAGATGAGGTCGAGATATTGTAGGACTGTACCGGGCACCTGTGGATCAGTGGTCCATTCCGCCGTGAACTGCCCGGTCGCATGGGGATGGTCCCAGGTGAGGATGAGGGCGCTGCCGTATTTTTCCTGGCCGAACATCGTCATGGCCGAACCGTAGCCATAGGAGGTGAAGCGCCACGAGGTCGGCTGTGGCGAGGTCGCGGCGACAAAACGCTCGCCCGTCCGGAAGGGCAGCACCGAGGCGCCCTGCTGGTTGTTGGTAACGCCGAAGAGCTTTTGCAGCAGATGCACGGAGCCGGGCTCGTCGTCGCCGATGTCGACGAATTCGCCGCGGCAATGGAAGCCACGGCGGTCGGCGCTGGGCGTGAGGTGCACCCTGAAACTGCCATTGCCGGGGCTGCCGCCGGTACGAGTGAGGACTTTGCTGAGTACGACGTGGTTTATATCGGGCGCATACGCTTGATCGAACTGTGCCAGTGACGTCACGTGGCTATTGCCATCGCTGTCGATGACGGTTACATAGCCGAAGGGCGAGTGGCGCGGATCGCTGTCCCAAGTGACAGCGCTTGCTTTGTCGGTCAGACTGAGTCGCCGTCCAGCGTCATAGATTGTGAGGGTGCCGGTGTCTACTTCGACGCTGAGGGCCGCGGCGCGATATTTCGCGGCGGCGCTGAGTTCGCGGCGGCGGGCTTCATCGTCACTGAGTGGCGCCGGTGCCTGCAGGATGAAGGGCGGCGCCTTGTCGTCTATCGTGATGGTGCCGCCGTCATAGGAGTCGAGGAAGCGCTGGCCGCTGGCGGTATCGAAGATGCCGATATGGACGGCGTAGCTGCCGTTCTGCAGCTTGCCGGGGATACGGAAGACGTGCGGGCCGTCGCTGACCCTTTGACCGGCTTGCCACTGGCTGGTTGGCAGGTAGCCGTGGTCGTGATCGAACTGGCTGCAGATGGCTTTGCATTTCTGTTCGGGGTCTTCGATGTGCACGAAAACCCGGTAGTCGCTCTTTGCGGGCTGAGTGCCTTTGTTGACGAAGTGGATGGTGAGGGTATTGCGCGAGCCGGGCTGGAGGAGCCGCGTGCCCAGTTCGACGGATTCAATGGCCGGTTGAAAAGCACTGACGGCTGGTAACATGGCGGCGGCTAATGCGGTGCCAAGCAAGGTCATGCGCATGGTGTCTTCTCCTTTCCAGGGTTAACAAATGGGTGCTGCACGTGTCCTTAGGGCCGTGGCTTGAGGAGGCGGATATTGCGTATCCAGTAGGTGAGCTGCTGACCGACGGGGTTGGCGCCGAGGCGGAACATCCTGACGCTCTCCAACGGGATTTTGGCGCCATTAAGGGGCACATAGCGCGTTTCCCAGTCGTGCAGGGGAGCCCGGTAGGAAATGGAGTGGGTATCGCCGTGTTCCTTGACGTTTTCGGTCACCAGCATGAGGTAGTTGTAGCGGAAGTCGTTTTCGACCTTGTCCTGGCTGGTTTTGACTTCGAAGGCCAGCATGGACGCGCCGGCGAAGGACTCGTCCGGCAGTGTCAGGACGTGCTCGGGGTAGAACCAGCGGTCGACGCCGGAGTCGTCCCAACTGACATCGAAACGCATGGCCTGTTCCGCCTCGTCATAGACCATGGTCGAGGTCGTACCAGAGTCGTTCCGCCGCCAGTTTTCCGGGCGGGCGGTGTTGAGCGTGACTTCGTCGCAGTTGGCGATGAGGTCGCCGAAGAGGAGCATGGGCAGGTGGAATTTGCTGATATTCTTGCCGTTGAAGCTACCGGTGATGGTCAGCGAGGTGTTGAAACCCTCCGCGGGCAATTCGGGGGTGATGACGACAGCGAAGAGCGCCTTGCCCATGGGGTCGATGCTGATGCTGTCCGGCAGGCCGCTGAGGGTGGCGCCACTGACCAGCAGGCGGCCGCTCTTGGGCGTGTGGTCGAGATTCCACAGCGTGAGCGTGCCGCGGGCGCTCTTCTTGTAGAGGGTCGCCATGCTCTTGATACCGCCAATTTCGACGTCGTCGGGATTGAGATCAAGGTGCACAATGACGCTGAGGTCGTCGTTGGCGCTGGCGTTGTTAGTCAGCGCCGTGCCGGGGCTCACTGCCGGCCGGTCGGCCTTGAGGCCACGAAGACCGGCGAGGTACTGCGGGAAACGCGTCGCGCGCAGCGTCGTGGCGCCGGCATTGCCGGCCACGGTCAGCGTTTGCGTGGTGCCGACCAGGTCGGTGAGGACGTAGTCGCCGGCGGGGAGGGCCAGACTGACATCGGCGGCGTGGACGTCGTCGATCGTTGCCGCTTTCCCGCCGGTATCAAGGGCGGATTTGCTCCAGAAGACGACGGTCTGCGTGCCATCGGGCTGCTGGAAGAGGAAAGCGCGAGTCTGGTCATTGGTGTTGATTTCGCCGAGGAGGGCGGCTTCGAGGAGCTGCGCGGTGATGGTGGCGAAGGCGGCGTAGCCGGGCTTGACGGTGCCGTCGCGGCGCATGAGGCCCCAGTCCTTGTGGCCGCCGCGTTCATTGTAGGGCGGGAAGACAAAGTAGTAGTTGCGGGCGACGCCTTCGTTCATCAGCAGAATCTGTGATTTGGGCAGGAATTCGGCGAGGACCATTTCCTGGTCGGGCGTGTGTTTTTTGAACTTGTCCTTGCCGCTGTCGGCGGTGGCTGGTCCTTCGGCGTTGGTGCCGCATTCGGTCATCCATAGTGGTCGATCGGCGATGCCGTGGTCGGCCATGAACTGACGCATTTCGGCGAATATTTTTGGGTAGCTGGCCAGGCCGGCGTAGGTATGGAAGTTCATGAGGTCGGTGTATTTGGCGATGTCATTGGCGAAGAGACTGTAGTCGTAGGCATTACGGTCGCTTCGGCAGAGTGCGCCGATGGCCACGGGCATGTCCGGGCGGGCGGCCTTGAAGCCCAGGAAAGCGGCCTTCATGCTGGCGGCGAAGTCCCAAGCGGGTTCGGGGGCGAAGCCGATGTCCTGCTCGTTCCAGTACTCCCAGTTGCCCATGCAGTCACCGAAGACCTCGGCGGTCTTTTTGCAGAAGATGTACACTTCACGCAGGTCCAGGGGCAGTTTGATCTTGCGGCCGGCCCATGCCGGCGCGTTGTGGAACATGCCGCTGACCAGGATGCCGCGTTCGTGGAGCAGCTTGGCATTGTAGAGATAGTGGCCGTAGTTGTATTCGCCGGGGTTCGGATTGACCTCCGGCCAGCTCAGGCGTTCGCGGACATGGGGCACGCCAGCGCGATAGATCAGCTCGCTGATCAGCTTGAAGGTGTCGCCGTCGTACCAGGGACAGGCGAAATTCCCGCGTCGTGCCAGCCAACTTTGGGCGGAGTCCGTGCCGAAGAAACTGCGGTGGGTCTTTGGCCGCCGTGCCGGGTCGATGACCACCACGAAACTGTAGGGCGCCAGCTGGTCCGCGCCGTCGTGGGTGGTCTCAAGCAGGTAGTAGCCGGGCGACATGGGGGGGAACACCAGCGGGCTGTTGCCGCCGTCCGGCCAGGGGCCTTCCTTGAGGACGGCGCCGTGCCAGTCCTTGAGGACGTAGCGGAGATTGTCCAGCGGGGCATTGATTGTGAAGGTCGGATTTTCCTGTTCGAGCCACACCGTGCCGGGCGCGTCCGTGGCCAGCGCCGGCGCGATGTAGCGACGCTGCGGGGTGCCGTGAAAACGGATGTTGCGCAGGGCGAAGCGGTGGATGTCGTGTTTGGGATTCATGCCGATGCGAAACAGCGTGGTCTCTTCCTGCTTTTTGCTGGCGGCGCCGGGGAGCTTCACGGTGATGTCTTGCCACTGGCCGGGCTCGGGTGCCTGGTAGGAATGCCAACCGGCGAGCATGACGTTGGCGGTGGCAATGCCCTGGTAGTCATCCTGCGGGGTGATTTTGAGCTCGAAGCTGATGGCGTCGGCACCGTGGAGGGTCTCGTTGCTGCCCAGTTTGAAGACCGGATAGATCCAGTGATCGACATCGGGGTGAAATTTCACGTCAAAGACCAGCGCTTGTTCGTCGGCGTCAAAAGCGATGGTCATGGAGCCGGAGGTGTTTTTCTCCCAGCGGTCGAGCTTGAGCAGCTCAGCGGAAGTCGGGAAGTCCTGCGGGGCCGGCGCGGCGGCCAAGCCGGCGATGCTGAGGGCAGTGGCAAGAACGGCGGTAGTCAATTGTCTCATGATGATTACTCCTCAAGTCGGGGGGCGAGTAAGGCGTGTGCGGTGTGCTTACGTACCGGTGCGGCTAGCTTTCCAGATGGGGCTTGACGATGCGGGCCATTTCGATGTAGGCCGGAAATTGCAGGTGCGTGCCATCGGGTCGGGCGAAGCGCTCGGCGAGCTGGCCGGCGGCGTCTTTCAAGGCGCTATGATAGTCGAGAAAGACCAGGCCCTGCGCTGTTGACCACGCCGCGAGCTCGCGGTTGATGGCGACGATCTTGTCCTGATACTGAAAGCGGTTCCACTGATCCGGCGAGCGCAGGGGCAGGATGCTGCTCGGATAGACCGCGATACCGCGCTCGCGGAGCGCCTTGGCGACATGGCAAATGCGCGCCACAATCAGTTCCTGCGGCGCTTGGATGCCATTGATGCCAACCAGCATGAAGACGCGTCGTGGCGCGTATTGGAAAACGTCCTGTTCCAGCCGCGTGTAGAGCCCCACCGGGTTGTCGCCGCCGATGCCGCGGTTCAGTACGCTGTACTGCGGGAAGAACTCGTGCAGGGGCCATGCCGCCGTGATCGAATCACCAAAAAAGAGATTCTTGACCGAGCCGATGGACGCGGCAATACCGCGATAGTTGTCCAGCGCCCGGCAGGGCTCGTAACTCTGGTAGAACTTCTGAATGGCGGCGATGTCGCTAGCAGGGAAGAGCTCAGTCATGCTGTGGTCCGCGATGTTTGGGGTGAAATATCCGACGCGCCATGGCGGCGACGACAAAAGGCAGTACAATAACGCCGTCCACTGAAAAGGCCGTATGGCCGGAGAAAATTGTGTGGCGGAATCGTGCTGAAAAACAAGAATAGGGGGCATGCTGAGATGACCAAGACCATCAATGCGCTACTATGGCCCGACGGCGCCCCAGGCGCCCTGGGCGATGCCGTGGAAGACAAGCCGGACTTGACGCTGTACCTGCCGGACGGTCCTGGGCCTTTTTCCTGCGTGGTGATTTGTCCCGGCGGCGGCTATGTGCGCAAGGCGCGGCACGAAGGCGAGCCCATCGCCCACATGCTCAACCGCTATGGTATCGCTGGTGCCGTGGTGCAGTACCGCGTCGCGCCGTATCGTTTTCCCGTGCCAGTGATGGACGCCCAGCGCGCCGTGCGCCTCCTTCGCGCTCGCCGCGCCGAATGGGGCATCGACGCCGAGCACGTAGGCATCCTTGGTTTCAGTGCCGGCGGCCATTGCGCCGGCATGGTCGCCACTCTCGGCGAGGCCGGCGATCCCGCCGCCGCTGACCCGATTGACCGCGAAAGCAGCCGTCCCGACGCCTTGGTGGCCTGCTACGCGGCGCTGACTTTCCGCGATCGCAAACTCGAGCGTTGCCTGCGCAATCTCGCCGAAGACGCGCAGGGCAATCTGGCTGCCGATGCCTTTGATTTCTACAGCGTCGAGACCCACGTCAGCCCGCAGACACCGCCGGTGTTCATGTGGATGACTGTCGACGACCCGGTCGTGCCCGTGGAAAACAGCCTGGTGATGGCCAAAGCCCTGCGCGAACACCAGGTGCCCTTTGCGCTGCATCTGTTCCCACATGGGCGCCATGGCCTCGGCCTCGGCGAAGGCGAGGAACTGCCACTGGTCCCACAGTGGAGCGATCTTTGCGGCAAATGGCTCAAATCACTGGGCTTCTGACCGGAAAAGCTTTTTTCCGCAGATGACGCCGATTAAGGCCGATTTTGGCGGCATGTCTTGCCGCTGCGCGGTAATTAACGCCGACGTCAACCCCAGATAAGCTAGTGGGTTCCATTGCCTCTTTGGCCCCAGTCAGCTTCGCCGACTGGGGCCAAAGAGGCCGAGGTACACGGTCATAATTGGTGCTCTGCCCAGGGCGGCGCGCGCTTTCAGCGCTGCTTGCCCTGGGCTGGTATGTTTCGCGCTTACAGCGCTTCTGCCGCTGCGCGGCAATAACATGCTGATCGACTGTCTTTTAGCGCGGACGGATCGGACGGATCGGACGGATCGGACGGATCGTCGATGTGATCAGTCGGATCAGTCTGATCGGTCTGATCGACTGTCTTTTAGCGCGGACGGATCGGACGGA
>JAQWBY010000006.1:8831-25503 GCA_028706165.1 Lentisphaeria bacterium
TCTTTTAGCGCGGACGGATCGGACGGATCGGACGGATCGGACGGATCGTCGATGTGATCAGTCGGATCAGTCTGATCGGTCTGATCGACTGTCTTTTAGCGCGGACGGATCGGACGGATCGGACGGATCGGACGGATCGTCGATGTGATCAGTCGGATCAGTCGGATCGGTCGGATCGACTGTCTTTTAGCGCGGACGGATCGGACGGATCGGACGGATCGGACGGATCGTCGATGTGATCAGTCGGATCAGTCTGATCGGTCTGATCGACTGTCTTTTAGCGCGGACGGATCGGACGGATCGGACGGACCCGGCTGCAAAAACCTGCCGAAAACGTTGTTCCCAGAAGTCCCTAGAGTCGGTCAACCAGTCCCCTGAGTTCAAAGCGTCATTCCCCAAGGTCCCTAAAGTCCCCACGGTCCCGGCCATGAGTCGTGAGACGTGAGACGTGAGTCCTCGCCCCAGCACCCCGCCGCCAATCAGTCCCACGGGTCCCTGGCGTCCCCTGATGCCGGCCATTATCAATGGTTGACTGCTTACGTGCGGCGCGGACAAAATTGGCCGCGGGGTCGCCAAAAGGGACGTTGGGGGTATAAATTACGCAGTTTTGGCGCCGTTCCCGCCGGGAGCGGTCGCCGTCCACAGACAACGACAACCCCAGAGACCTCTTCAGGGCCATGAAAAAAATATTCATTTTTCTGCTGACAGTATTGATTACTGCGTCGATCTACACGTATTTAACGGGAGCGAGCAAGCGCACGGACGTGCCGGTGATATCGTGGAAGTCCGATGCCAATCCGCAGCGTTACGAGCAGATTGACATGTACCACAAGTTTCTGCAGAAGAATGGCGTGGTCAAGGAGGACGGGTCGCCGCGCGGGCAGCTGGTGCTGGACACGGCATCCAACCAGAGCACGCTGATTCAGGCTGTATCGGGTATGGCCGGGGATATTTTTGATTGTTTTGCGGTGACGGACTATGCGGCCATGGGCGTCGGGGTGGATATCACTGAGCAGGCCAATCGCAATGGCTATGGTCTGAACACGACCTACGAAGGCATGTGGTCGCAGTTGTCGTTGGCCGGCCGCCAGTACGCCTATCCCTGCAATGGCGCCGTGCCGGCACTGTGGGTGAATGTGGATACCTTCAAGAAATACGACCTGCCCGTGCCGCCGCAGGAGTGGACGCCGGAGGAATTTGAAGAGCTGGGCAAGCGTTTTGTCAAACTTGCCAATGCGGGCAGCCGCCGGCAGCTGTGTTTTTTTGTGCCGTCGGTGGAGTCCAGCAGTTTCGCGATGCCGATTCTGCGCAGCATGGGCAAGGATGTCTACAACGAAACGATGACGCGTTCGGTGGCCAATACCCCCGAGCTGGCGAAGGTCTTCGAGCTTCTCTACAAATGGACTTACGAAGACCGCATTGCGCCGACTGCGGCGGATGTCGCTTCCATGAATGCCGACGCAACGGGGTACGGCGGGGCGAATTTCTCCAATTTTCTGCAGGGGCGTTACGCGATGATAGTGACGGGGCGTTACGGCCTGATCCGCTTCCGCGAGTTTGAACGGCAGGTGACCTTTTCGTTGAGTCAGCTGCCCATGTACGACTTCAAGAATCTGTTGATCACCGTGCGTGCGGCCATGCCCTATGGCCGAACCAAGTCGCCGGAGCTGGTCGATATGTTCTTGCGCTACTTGGCCAGCTACGAGTACAACAAGTACATCATTGATTTCGCCGATGGCTTGCCGCCCAATCCCCACATTGTCAAAGAGGACTTGCTGCAGCTCAAGGACAAGTATCCGCGCGAGGGCATCACTCACGAGCTGGAGATCGGCTGGGCGCAGACCATCGCCATTCCCGAATCCCGTCCGCGCTACCTCAAAGCCGGCACGCCCAACTGGCTCGGCAACAGCATCAGCGAATTTTTCAATGGCCGCAAGAGCGCCCAAGAGGCTGCGGAATACGTGGAATATCGCTACAATCTCGAAATTGACACGGCCTGCGAGGCCAATCCGGCAACGCGTGCCGACTGGGAAGAGCAGATGGCGGTGCAAACGCGGATTGATGAGTACAAGGCCGCCGGCAAGAAAATACCCGTTGAGTGGATCAGCAATCCATTCTATATCCGGTACTATCGCAAGATGGGCATGCTGGCCGAAACGACCACTGCGGGAGCACGATAAGCATGAAGAGCAACAAACGGCAACTTAAAAACGTCTGCACCGGCATGGCTTTTCTCCTGCCGAATCTCCTGGGCTTCCTGGCCTTTACCATGCTGCCGCTGGTGATGAGCATCTACATGGCTTTCACTGACTGGAACCTCGAGATGCACAATTACTTCCGGGCCGAGCCGATACGCTTCGTCGGCTTCCGGAATTTCGCCCAGCTGTTTTCGGACCCGGACTTCGGCCGCTATCTGGGCAACACCTTCTTTCTCATGATCGGCATACCTTTTGGTGTCGCTGCCAGTTTGGGCTCGGCCATACTGCTTAGCCTGGAATTTCGTGGCACACGGCGTTTTTGGGGCCTGTCGATACTCACGGCATTGATGCTTGGCGGCTGCGTGATATTGACGCTGGCGGGCATGGGCGCCACGGCCATGACCATGCTGATGGCGTCGCTCTTCGGGTCGGTCTTTTTCATTGGCAGCATCGGCGGCCGCACCGTGTACCGCACGCTGTTCTACTTTCCCCATTTCACCTCGGGCGTTGCCACTTTCATTCTCTGGAAGAAACTCTATGCGCCGGAGAATGGCCCGATCAACAACGCGCTGCGACCGGTGTTCAGTGCCCTGACGCCGGTGGCGGAGTCGCTGTTGCCCTTTGCTGACGGCATAGCGACGGTGCTACTGGGGCTAATGATGGCGTTGTACGTGGTCATGGTCTTCCGCAAGATGCGCCGTTGGGAAGATGGCGAGTGCGGCCACGTGTCGGCAGTGCTGGGCATGGTCGTGTTGTCGGCGCCGCCGGCGCTGTCGCTGTTGTGGGTGGACGCGCCGTGGGTGCGCGTGGCGATGCCGGTGCTGCTGGCGATCGGTTGGCTGTGGTTCGCATGGCACATCTTCGGCATGAAGCGCATTTACAATTGCGTGCTTGATTACAAAATTGGTGACTCGACCATCGTGGACGGGGTGGCGTTGGTGGCCGGCTTCGCGCTGATCGGCTTGGCCAATGTGGCGTGGAATTTGCCCGACCTGGTGGGACAGCCGGAAGGCCTGCCGTTGCCGAAGTGGATCGCGGATTACTATTGGGCGAAGCCGTCCATCATTTTCATGGGCTTTTGGGCGGCCGTGGGATCCAATAATATGCTGCTGTACTTGGCCGGTCTGTCCGGCGTGCCGCAGGACCTCTACGAGGCGGCGGACATTGACGGCGCATCGCGCTGGCAGCGTTTCTGGCATGTGACTTGGCCGCAGCTGGCCAATGTGACCTTCTTCATCATGGTCATGGCCATCATTGGCGGTATCCAAGGCGGTTTTGAGATGGCCCGCGTCATGACCAACGGCGGTCCCGCCGGGTCGACCACCACGCTGTCCTACTACATCTACACGCAGGGCTTCGCCACCGGCCGCCTTGGTTACGCATCGGCAGTCGCTTGGTTGCTGTTCCTGCTGATGTTCGTGGTGACGATGTTCAACTGGAAATTCGGCAACCGCTACACCAACGAGTAAATCAAGAGAGCACGGCGATGGCGACAAAAAAGAAAAATACCACCGGCGCGCGGCTGACACGGACGACGCTTCTGCATATCGGCCTGTCTTTGATCGCGCTGATGATGATCCTGCCTTTCACCTGGATGATCCTCACCAGTCTCAAATTGCTGGAAGAGGTCGAGTTTGACAGTTGGATACCGACGGTATTTCAGTGGCGGAATTATCCCGATGTCTTCCGGATGCGCGGCATTGAATTTGGCCGCTGGTATTGGAATTCGATATTTGTGGCATCGTGGGTGACCTTTTTGCAGGTCTTCACCAGCAGCCTGGCGGCTTTTAGTTTTTCGCGGCTGGAATGGAAGGGCCGCGACCGGGTGTTCTTCATGTATTTGTCGACCATGATGCTGCCCGGCTTGGTAATGATGATTCCCAACTACCAGAACATGATCCGCCTCGGCTTGGTCAACTCTTACCTGGGACTGATCATTCCCTCGGCTTTTTCGGCCTTTGGGACGTTCTTGATGCGGCAGTTCATGATGAACATCCCCAAGTCGCTGGACGAGGCCGCCGAGATTGATGGTGCCTCCAAATGGCAGTTGTACTGGGAGATCATTCTGCCGCTGGCACGGCCGGCGATGATTACACTGACCATCTTTACCTTCATCGGCAACTACAATTCCATGTTCTGGCCGCTGGTGATGATGAAGAGCCCAGACAAATACACCCTGCCCATTGGCATGCTGGCCTTTCAGTCCAGCCAGGGCCAGCAGACAAATCTCCTCATGGCCGCCGTCGCCATGAGCGTGCTGCCCATGATCATCATCTTCATCCTCATGCAAAAACAACTCGTCAAGGGCATTATGCTCGGCGGCGTCAAGGGCTAGCGCGGGGCAGTCGTCTGTGTTGTTTTCGCGGACGGATCGGACGGATCGGACGGATCCAGCTGATTGATCGGTCTGATCGGTTTGATCGGTCTGATCTTCTTTTTTTTGTTGTCGCAGACGGATCGGACGGATCGGACGGATCGGACGGATCCGATTGCTGATCAGTCTGATCGGTCTGATCGTCTTTTTTTGTTTTCGCGGACGGATCGGACGGATCGGACGGATCGGACGGATCCGATTGCTGATCAGTCGGATCAGTCGGATCGGTCTGATCGTCAACAACCACAGAGGACACTGCCACCATGCGAGTTACCAATCTTATCGGTTTCTGTACTGTGCTGTGCTGTGCATCGGCCATTGCTGCTGACTCGCCGCTGTTTCCGTTTATGATCAGCTACGGCGGCGCTGACAACGTCAGCAGTATCGCCAAGCTCCTGCCGACGCCGGCAGGGCGCGATGGGCAAGTCCGTGTTGTCGACGGCCGTTTTGCCAATGACGCCGGTCCCATTCGGTTTCACGGCACGAACCTCACTGGCCCGGCCAATTTCCCGACCCACGCTGATGCCGACAAACTCGCCGAGCGCCTTGCGCGGCTCGGCATCAACTGCGTGCGCCTGCACTATTTCGACACGCCCTACGGCAATTTCATGACGCCGGCGCTGCCGGGCATTCTTGCCAACGACCCGGCGACGCAGCTACGCCTTGATCCCGAGCAGCGTGACCGCCAGGACTACCTCATTGCGGCGTTGAAAAAACGGGGCATTTACACCAACATGAACCTCCATGTTGGCCGCCATCTGGATAAACGGGATGGCATTGACGAGCGCACACCCTGGGCTAACAAGGGGGTCGACAGTTTCTACGGCCCGCTTATCCAGCACCAGAAGGACTACGCTCGCGAGTTGCTTACTCACGTCAATCCCTACACTGGCATGGCGTACACGGACGACCCGTGTGTCGCCATGATCGAAATCAATAACGAAAACGCCTTGTGGAACCAATACCGCGGTGGTGGTCTTGACGGGCTTGGGCCGAAGATCGGCGGTGAATTCCGCCAGCTATGGAATGACTGGCTGAAGACCAAATACGGCACCGATGACGCTTTGCGTGCTGCTTGGGGATGGGAGTCCGAGCCGCTCCATGACGAACAGATCAGCGAGGGGCGCTTTGACGCCCCCGTGGATTTCACCGCAGCCCCCTGGGAGATCGCCACCGGCCAGAGCGGCGCGGCGACTGCCGAGGTCCGCGATGGCGTACTACGCCTGACCGTGACCCGTCGCGGCGAGGAGTTCTACCCCAAGCTATATCGCAACGTCAGCGTGAAAGCCGGCCAGCAATACACTCTGTCCTTCCGCATTAGGCGGGTGGATGGCCGGCGGGTCGACGTGGGGTTGGGGGTTGCCCGGACCGCCGGCGGCTGGAAGTCCCTCGGGCTGGTTCGCAAGGTGAAGATCACCGACAAGTGGCGCGAGATTCTTTACAGCTTCGAGGCCACTGCGGACTCCGACTTGGCGCAGGTGCAGATCACCCGCTTTGTTGATGGCGTCTACGAAATCGACAATCTGTCCCTGCAAAGTGGCGTTCACGAGCAGTTCCGCTTTGAGGGCACGCTTGCTGAGGGGACGGTGCCGATCATCCGTTCCTCGGCTTTTGCGCCGAAGACCGCGCGGCTGGATTTTGCGCGTTTTCTGTGTGCGACAGAAGACCGCTACTGGCATGACGAGATGTATCTGTTTTTGCGTGACGAGCTCAAATGCCGGGCGGTGATTTCGGGCACGCAGCTGGGTTACAGCCCACCGCCGGTCCAGGCGCGCCTGGACTACGTTGACCACCATAGTTATTGGTGCCACCCCAGTCCGGTGAGTAAGGACTGGCGCATCCGCAACGAGTCCATGGTCAATTCGCTGTCCTGTGTGCGCAGCTTGGCGGCGCAGCGGGTGGTGGGCAAGCCTTTCACCGTCAGCGAGTACAATCATCCATTTCCCAATCTGTACGGCGCCGAGGGCCAGCCGATGCTGCGCGCGTATGGCCGCTTCCAGGGCTGGGACGGCGTTTTCGAATATACCTATAACCACGGGCCGGATTTTGAGCCGGCCATGAACACTTACTTCTTTAGCATCATCGCCCGTACGGACGTGCTGGCGCATTTTCCAGCCTGCGCGACGATGTTCCTGCGCGGTGATGTGCAGGAAGCGCGCCAGAGTCTGATTGCCGTGCCCGACCAGGACAAATACCTGGACGACCTGGCCAGTTCCAACACCGTTAGCCAAAGCATCACCCTGGGCGGATTCCACGGCAACCACCCGCTGGTGCACAAATGCGCCGTGGCGTTCACCGGTGACAGCACGCCCGCGCCAGAATCGCTGCCGGCTCCCGTCGGTCCGGTGATCAGCAGCGACACCGGCGAGCTCATCTGGAACCGTGACATCGCCGACGCCTGTTACTGGGTGGTCAACACGCCCAACACCAAGCTTTTCTCGGGCTTTCCCCGCGGCCGCAGGGTCGAGCTCGGGGAAGTCAGCTTGGTGGTTGGCGACACGCGCTTGGGGTGGGCGACCGTGTCGCTGCTATCTCATGACGCGACCGGTTTCGGCGCTGCCGGTCCCGCCCGCATTCTCTTGGCTGCTACCGGCTACTGCGGCAATGACGGCATGGTCATCGAAGAACACGCAGCAAAACAGATCAGCCTTACGGACTGGGGCAAAGGCCCGGTGGTTGCCGAGGGCATCCCCGCCGAGCTGACCCTCAAGGCCGCCGCCGACCGCGTGCGCTGTTACGCCTTGGACGGCGCCGGCGAACGCAAAGGCGACGTGCCCGTCCAGGCTGGCGACGGCGGTGCCGGTACCAAAATTATCATCGGCCCCGACTATCAGACCCTGTGGTACGAAATCGTCGTGCAATAAACGCGACCGGCCCACAAATGCCGCGACACCGCCGCACGTCAAGGTAACACCGCGCCAGACGGACATTAGGAAATTACAGCCAGATATTGAAAACCAAAGGAGCGAGAGACCATGATCACCGCGAAGAGCCATGTTGTCGGATTGACCGCCGCGCTGTTGTTGCTGGCCGCCGCCGGCAACGCTATCGCCGCCGAGAACCTCATCGTCAATGGCGATTTTAAGGACGGTCTCAGCGGCTGGTCTTTCGGCAAGAAAGCCCCGGCAGCTGCTGTGGCCCACGCCGTCAAAGACGGCCGGTTGGTGCTGGACATTCCGCCGGGCCTGGTCCTTGATGCCGCTGACATCCTCCTAATTCAGCGGCATGCCCTGCAGGACGGCCAGCGCTACCAGCTGAGCTATACGGTGGAAACGGACCAGCCCGGCACCACGCGCCATCTCTTCCAGCTCAGCGCCACGCCGCATTCAACGCTCGGCCTGGTCGAAAATGTCCCTGTCCAGCCCGGCCGCAACCGCGTCAAGACGTCCTTTGTAGCCCTGCAGGAAAACGCCACGCCGAACAACCTCACGCTCAACTTCAGTAAACTCCAAGGCCACGTGGAAATCTCGGATATCCGCCTGGAGCTGGCGCGGGAGTATCCCGCGACGGCATTGTCGTCCGAATGGCTGGTATTCCTCGACGTCGCGCCAGAGACCGCCTTGCCCGCCGAAGCGCCGGCGTCTCTGCCCGGGCGTGGTGGCGCGGCCGTTGCGCCTCGGCGCCTGGCGCTCCAGGACGGCACCATCGATCTGGCGGCGCTCGCCGGCGGCGCTGTCAGTGAAAAACAGGCCGCCGTGCTGATCAACGACTTTGTTTGCGACGGCCCTGGCGTCATCGCCCTCGGTTTTGCCGCCGACTGGTGGATGGACATCAGCCTCAATGGCCAGTCCATCTACAGCACCCTCAAGGACGGCAATCGCTCCCAGAAATTTTCTCCCGACGATCACCCCGTGACGGTGCATGTAGACAGCGGCCGGAACGTGCTGGCCGTGAAAGTCCTGGCGGGTTCCAAGGGCTGGCGTTTTGTTTGTGGCGTGCCGAAGCCGCCGATCAAATATGTCGCCAATGACGAGTGGCGGCCGGTGTCCATGCCCGACCCCGTGATCAGGACCGGCACGGCGCTGGATCTGTCTGCGCAGGTCCCCGCGCCCGCCGGGACGCTTGGCCGCATGGCGATCCGCGATGACGGCGAACTGGTCCTTGCCGGCGACCCGGCCACGCCGCTGCGGCTCCTGGGTTTCAATGGTATTCCCGGTGGCGTCCTCGGCGCTAAGGACGACGAGCAATTTCGCGCTCGCGCCCACGAATTTGCCCAGGCCGCCCGCCGCCAGGGCTACCGGCTTTTCCGCTTCCACAGCGTCTTCGACCGCTCGCTCTGCGAAGGCAGCGACGGCCCGATGCAGATCAATCCGCGGCAGCTCGACCGCTGGGACTACATCGTGCATGCGCTCAAACAAGAGGGCATTTACTGCCACATGGTGGTCTTTTCCTTCTCGCTCTACGACGCGCCCCAGAACCGCGGCAAGAATTTTGAAGACCGCGACATGCACAAGCTGATGATGTACCTCGGCGGCGCCTGGGAACGGAGTCATTTCCAGTACGGCGCGGAGACCGTCCTGAACCACTACAATCCCTACACCAAGCTGCATTGGCGGGACGACCCGGCCATTGCCTTTGTGGAGTACTACAACGAGCACGAGCTGGGTTTTGAGCGCATTGGCGCGGTTCTGGAGAACTATCCCGACGCCAAGGCCGCGTTGGAACGGCGTTGGCGCGAATGGCTCGTTGCGCGTTATGATGGCAAGGACCTGCCGGCGGCGTTGGCCACCGAACTTGCTGGTGCGTCTCTTGCTGCCGCGCCCCTGCCCATCATGGGCTATCGCGGCCGCGGGACCTTCATGGCCAACGAGTTCTCGCTGTTGCGCATGGCGTTGAGCAAGGAATGCGCGGCTTGGTGCGAGGGCGTGGTGCGTGGTACGGGCTACAGCGGTCTGACCACTCAGTACAATGTGTCCAAGAAGATCGGCGACAGCGCGGTGCGCTGGGAAGCTTCGCAGGTCATTGAGATGAACACCTATTACCAGCATCCCGCCGGTGGCTGGGGCGCGCCCGGCTGCACCGTCAATCAGGCCAGTTCGCTGGCCGACGCTGCCAATTACTGGCGCAACACCGCGTCGTCGCGCATCGCCGGCCGGCCCTTCATCGTCAGTGAATACAACCACTGTTATTGGAATCCCTTTCAGTACGAGGGCGGCATGGTCTTCGGCGCCTACTCGGCCCTGCAGGGCTTTCATGCGCTGGAAGTCCACTCCGGGCCAGTGGCCTTTGCGGGTGCGCGCAGCTACGTCGGGTCCTTTTCCTGCTACAGCTCGCCGATTGTCCGCGCCAGCCAGTTTTTGTCTGCGTGTCTGTTCCAGCGCGGCGACGTCCGCAAAGCCCGGCAACGCGTGGAATTGGTCGTGCCGGAAGAGGTTCTCGTGGCCAACGGCGTCGCCGATGGCGCGGTGTCCGCCGAACAGTCACGACTGGCTCTGATCACGGGCTTCACCATTGCTTTCCCCTGGGCGCGGCCCGCAGCGAAGACATACCCTGGCGTGCCGCCGGCCATGCAGATACTGCCGGCCGGCATTGCCACGGTCGATGCCCATGACTGGTTTGTCAACGTGGTGGAAAGCAAGGACGGCAATTTCGCCTTGGGCGAGGCCATTGCGGCGCTTAAGCAGCGGGGCGCCCTGCCGGCGAACAACGCCAGCGACCACAACGCCGGCATCTACCAGAGCGATACCGGCGAAGTCACCATGTATAGCCGTGACAATCGCCTAACCGTGGTCACGCCGCGCAGCGAAGCCGTCAGCATGGACCTAGGCGGTACGCTACCCGTCGCCCTCGGCGCCATGACCGTCCTCAAGAGCAGTGTGCCGGCATGCATCGCCGCCTGCGCCATGCGCGGCGATGAACTGACTGCCAGCGACCGTATTGTGCTTGTTTATTCGACGTCGGTGGTCAATGCCAATACCGTCCTCGGGCCCGATCGTCGCCTGATGATCAACAGCGGCGGCTCGCCCGTGCTGTTGCAGGCCGGCGATTTTGCCCTGCAGCTGCGGCATCAACGCGCCGACCGCCTTGCGCTCTACGCGTTGGGCTTCGATGGCCAACGCCTGCAGAAATTGCCCGTGGCCGCGCAGGACGGCGTCGCCACCGTCGCGGTCAATACCGCCACTTTGGACACCCCGACGACCTTCTTCGAACTGGTCGTGGAATAGTAGGGGCGGACCTGCGTGTCCGCCCTGGTCGCAGGCAGTCGATAGCAGTCGATAGCAGTCGAGAGCAGTCGAGCGCAATCGAGGGTGCCAAGCTGTGCGGCCTTGACCCCGTCGCGGCTGGTCGCGGTGCGTTTTACGGGTGGGTCACCCACTTTTTGCCGGGCAGCATGAGGCGGTATTCGACGTCGTGCCAGCCACAGCGATGCGCGGGTATCTGCCCTTTGTCATTGGGTAGAAGCAGTCGGTTGACGACATCAATGAAGGCGCCTTCGGCGGTTGCGAACCACGGCCGCATGCCCTTTTCGTAAATCTCGAAGACTTCGCTAAAGCAGCCGGTTTCGTTGGCGAGGGCGGTGACTTGCTCCAGTGCGTCCTGCGGGCGGTCGCTGCGCAGGTACGCCATGGCTTTCCAGCAGCGGTACCACGCGCAGATGGACTGGCCGGTCGTGTACATATTACCGACCTTGCTTTCGTTGGCGTTGAAAAAATCCAGCGCGGCAACCGCGGCCGGGTCGTCGGGAGCGAGTACGGGGTAGGGATAATAGCCGGCGAGGGTGCCGATGCTGGCAGTGGGGCTGCCGGGATAGGCCACGTAGCGATTGCCTTCGCGTGGGAGGTCGCGGCGCAATTCGGCAGCGACCTCACGCCATTCGGCGACCAGCTCGGCGTCACGGCCGAGGGCTGCTGCGGTGTCTGCGGCGCATTGGAGGGTCGCGATGGCCGAGCAGGTCGTCATGAAAGCATTTTCGCGGTTTGGGCCGAGGCGCTCCAGGTCGCAGCATTTGCCGACGATGGTCTTGCCGCCGACATTGCGGTAGATCATTCGCCGCAGGTACATCATGGCGCAGGCGCGAATAAGCGCGTAGCCATCGCCGGCGAGGAATTCATGGTCGTTGCTGTAGCGGCAGTAGTCGTAGCAGGTGAGAGCGATATTGGCGTGGTGGAAGATGTGGTCGAGCCAGTGGCCGGGACCGGCGCCCTCGCCGCCGTCTTCGCAGTCCATCCAATTGAAGAGGGCGCTGCCGTCATTGTGATGCGATGGTGCCGAACGCATCAGCGCCCGCTGTAAGAGTGACGCGTTGAAGCGGGTGATTTTGGCGACTTCGTCCAGGCGGCCGCTACTGAGCAAGCCGGTAACCATGAAATAGGCATCGAAGGCAAAGAATCTGCCCGACCAGTGGGTGTCAAAGAGACCGATGGGCATCGACCACCGCGTCGACGAAATTTTCAGGTGGTACTGCGAGCTGTAGTAGGTCGCCTCAATTCGTTTGTCTGGCAAGCGCACGTAGGACTCGGCCCAGTACTGCTGCCATCGGCCGCAATGATCTGCAAGCAGTTCGGCCCAGCTTTCGTGGCGGTCGTCATTGAAGGTGATGAAGAAAGTCCCCTCGCTGAGCGCGCCTTCGAGTGCGTACACGCCATCGCCGGCCTTGGCGCGAAAGCCGTCTTGGTCGCTGCTGACGACGACGCGGTCGTCTTTGGGGCGATCAAGATCGAATTCGCAGCGCAGTTCGAGATCCCGCTGTGGCGTCACGCGTAGCCGCCGGGCCGCGAGATGATAGCGAAATGCGTAGCGCCGTGGTTGGCTGAGGCGCTTGTGCACCGCAATGACATTGCGTGCGTAGTGACAGAAAACCACGCTGTCCATGACCAAGCCGTCGGCATAGACCGTGCGGCATTCGATCACGCCGCGGCCGATGTCGATGGTCTGCGTCCAGTCACTGAGCTCGCCAGCGCCGGCGATGTCCTGGTCAAAAAAGCCCAAGGGGATGAATCCCCGTGGCGTGGGCTGGATGGCGGAGTCATAGCGGTAGCCGGTACGACGAATGCCCGGTATCATCCCGCAGAATTTTTCCTGCCGCTGGGCGCCTGCGTAGTCGATCTGTAGTGACAGATCGCCATTGCCGATGGGCAGGGGCACGTAGTGATTGCGTTTGGCGTCTTCTTTGGTACAGGTGATACGCATAGCGTACTCCAGTGGTTCTGAGCGGCTTACTTGGGACCGTCGCGGAGGATCGCGGCGATTTCTTCGGGGCTGGCGCTGCCGGTCTGGCCGGTCTTGCGGATAGTGACTGCGCTGCAGCAGGTGCCGAGCTGCGCGGCTTTGACCCAGTCGCGACTGGCGGCGTAGCCGACAGCCAGGCCGGCGAGGAAGCTGTCGCCAGCGCCAACGATGTCTATTGGACCCGCGCCGGGCAAGGCCGGGATGTGCGTCGTCAAGTCAAGTTCAAACACATAGCAGCCGTTGGCGCCGTCGGTGATGACGACGGGGCGGCTGAAGCGCTGAAGCAGGGCGTCGCCGGCGTCCAGCGCGGGCGCGTCGTCGCGGGCAAAGGCCAGTCGCGCGGCATCGCGGGCATTGAGTTTGAGCACGGCGGCGGGATAGGCATCGAGGTAGTCACGGCCGTCGTAGATGGCAATGACCTCCGGATGGCTGTCCAGATAGTCGGCGAGACGCCGTCGCAGATAGGGCTGGTGCAGGCCGCGCTTGAGCTGCTGGTTGATGGCCAGGACTTTCACGCATTTGCAGATTTCGCAGAAGGCGCGGAAGATTTCTTCCTGGATGGCCTCGGGTATTTCGTTGGCCACGCCCAAGTCGAAGCGGGGTTGTTCTTGACCGGCGAGCATGGGCTTGCAGTACACCGGCGTCTGGTAGCTGCTGCCGGGTATCTTCCAGATAAGACTCGGTGCGTCACTGTTGCAGCTGTGGACCAACTTGGCCAGGTAGTCGCCAAAGAGATCGGCGCCGACCACGCCGATGCACGATACCTGCCCAGCCTGCAAGGCGCAGAGATTGGCCAGGACATTGCCCGCGCCGCCCAGGGAGTACCGCTGGCTCAGCACCGGCTGTGTTGCCAGGCCGGTCTCCAGTGACGTCTCGCTGCGTGTTGGGTCGATCTCCCAATACGCGTCAAGGCAGAAGTCGCCCAAAAGAGCTACCGGGCTGTTACCGCGCTCGAATAAATCGCGGATGACGGCGGCCTCGACAGCGCATTCACTCAGCATGGCCATGGGAGTACCTCACTTTTTACGGGGCGGTTGGACGATCGGCGGCGGAGTACGGGCACAACAGCTGAAGCCGCTTGGTTGCCCGAAGCCGTAATGTAGCCTCGGCTGTCCGGCATGCCATGGAATTGATCAGTGGCTGGCCTCTGCTCAGTAATCGGCCAGTAACTACCCCGGTGGGGAAAACACCGGGGACAATGTGCAGGAAACCCACGGCCAACCGCCGCCCAGCTATTCGACCGTGATTTTCGCCGACCTTTACTGCAGCGGGTTTCATAGGAGTAATCGACAGCAATCGATAGCAATCGATAGCAATCGAAAGCAATCGAAAGCAATCGAAAGCAATCGACGCACGCATCCCTTTGCGGCATCGGTTTCATAGGAGTAAGCACTCCGGTGGGGAAAACACCGGGGTGGTTACTGACCGCTTATGCTGCTCAGAGTTGTAGGATGTCGGTGATGCCGCAGGCGTCGGCGAAGCGTTCCAAGCGTTTGTGGACGCCGCCGATGATTAATTCTGGGGAATGTGCATCGCTGCCGATGCTGAAGGTGCAGCCGCATTCGCGGGCGATGGTCATCATGCGGATGTACTCGGGGGAGAAGTTGTCCTCGCCGGTGCCGGCGTCGTGGCGTCTGGCGACGCAGCTGTTGAGTTCAATGGCGCAGCGGGCTTGTTTGGCGGCGGTGAAGCACTCGCGGTATTCGTTGTCGCTGATCAGCGACTGGACGAGGGTGGGCATCTCGGGCGTGAAGCCCATGGCGTGGAAGGGATGGACGACCGCCGTGGCCAGGCCCAGCGCCATGACTTCCATGAAACGCCGGATCATGATCGTCTTGATGCCCTCGGGGTCGGTCATGTCCGCCGGGAAGACGTAGTTCTTCATGTGAAAATGGTCCGGCGGGATGAGGATGAAATCAAAGAGACTGGCGGCTTCGCGGGATATGCCGACCTGTTTGCCGCCGAGGAACTCAGTTTCGCAGCCGACGAGGACTTTCAGGCCGCGGCTGAGCTCCTGGCATTCCTCGCTGACGAGGGCCTGTTTGATACTGAGGACGTGTTCGACGTCCTGCGGCTGGTACCATTTTGACGCGCCCGGCATGGCCTTGTCCCACAGGTGGTCGGCAAAGCCGACGGTGCGGATGCCCTGGTCTCGGCAGGCTTTGAGCAGTGCGGCCGGCGTTGATTCGGGTTTAGCGCATGACGAGAGATTGCTGTGCAGGTGGATGTCGCTGGTGATGTGCATGAAATAGCCCCTAATAGTTGTTACCGTGCATAAAAAAAGGGGCCCGGTCTTGGGTTTGTTATCAAGACCGGGCCCCGTAGAATCCTCGCCGCTCAGGCCGTGCTTACTTCTGTTCGAGAACGAAGGTCTGAGGTTTAGGCGGCACATAACCGTGCGTGGAGCCCTGCACCCAGTAGATGCGTTTCGGGCCGCGGATGTTGTTGTAGAGAATGGCCACGCCGGAAGGCGGGCAGGTGTAGTCGCCCAGGCCAGCGCGATTGATGTCCACATAGCAGCTGGTCGGGATGCGCCGGGCGTGGTTGATGGGGTCGTAGTAATTCAGCGCCTCGACGTAAGGCAGGCGCCAGCCGGCGGTAATGCGGCCGAGGGTCACGCCGCCGAGGTCGCAGCACCAGGGCACGCCCGCGCTGGCTTTGACGACGTCGGCGTCCAAGCCGGCGGCCCAGATGGTCTGCAGGCCGCCCTGACTGCCGCCGCCGACGGTGAGAGTCTTGCCGTCCCACTCCGGCCGGCTCTTGAGGTATTCGAGGGCGCGCATTACGCGCAGAGCCATGCCGTTGAAATAGGCCGTTTCGGGATCGGCATTCTGCACGGGATCAAACGCGTAGCCCTTGCCGTTGGACTTGATGGACTCGAAGAAGGCCTTGTAATAGTCGTCGCTTTGGCCGAGGTCGTAGCCGTGGGCATTGACGTTGAAGTGGATGCTGCCGCTGGAGCCGCCGCTGGGCGAGCGCTGGATACTAGTGCCATAGCCGTGGAAAGAGGCGCTCGCCGGCAGGGACTTCTCCTTGGCGTCTACAGGTACCGTCAGGTAGCCCGTGACCGGCCGCGGCCCCGCACAGTCAATGCTCACTGCGTAAATCTTCACTTTGGGGTCTTTGCTGGGCTGTTCATCCAGGCGGGCATTCATAGGCACGGCGGCCAGGCGCGCCTTCTGCTTGGCCCAGAAGGCGTCGAAATCGGCTGGTTCGGGCACGCCCTGGAGTTTGTCGATGTCGACGCCGGCGCCGCCGTCAAAGAAGATACTTTCCTGTGCTTCTTTGCCACGGCGCATGACTGTCTTGGTGACGCGTTTGCCATTTTTGTCCACCAGATATGCGAGGATACGGACGAAACCGGGGCGGTCGAGCTTGGTCGGAATCACCAGGGGCTCCGGGCCGACCTTGGCTTTGCCGGAATCCTTGACGCCGTCGTCGCCGGTGCGTTCCCAGGTGATGAAGTAATCGTTGGTGGGCTGCTGGCCCTGGAAATCGGCCACGAGCTTAAAGGCCATTTCTTCGCCGGGGGCGAAGAGCGCCTGTTCGCGGTCGAGGGTGCCGGTGAGGAGGACTTTCTGCGTATCCAGGGTGGCTTGCGTCGCCAGGGGCGCGGCAGCATCCTGGGCGATGGCTGAGAAAGGCGTGACAATGCTGATCAAGGCGGGAATGGTGAGGATGCTAAGCCAGCGTGTGATGTTCATGTTCTTCCTTTCACAATCAAGACACTATGCCCGCAGCAGCAGTCGCTGCCTACGGAACGGAAAAAGACCCTCAAAGATAGCCCCCGCAAACACGCTGTCAACCGATGCCGAAATGCCGCGAACATGGCCGGTCTTATCAGTTTTCTGCTATTTGATCAGACCGATCAGACCGATCAGACTGATCCGGCTGCTTAATCGGGCACATCAGACGGATCATCAGACGGATC
>JAQWBY010000006.1:25603-34955 GCA_028706165.1 Lentisphaeria bacterium
ATCAGACGGATCATCAGACGGATCCGGCTGCTTAATCGGGCACATCAGACGGATCATCAGACGGATCATCAGACGGATCAGACGGATCAGACGGATCCGGCTGCTTAATCGGGCACATCGGACGGATCATCAGACGGATCAGACGGATCAGACCGATCAGACAGATCAAGTCGACGATCCGTCGGATCCGTCCGATCCGTCCGATCGGTCCGCGAAAACAAGAAAGACGATCCGTCCGATCGGTCCGCGAAAACGAAGACCGCCGATCACTCCTCAAGTACGACGAAGGCGTGGCCATTGAGTTTGGCGACGACCTTGTCGCCGCGGCGGACATCGCCATGTGCTTCGAGGGCGATGATGCGGCCGTCGTGGCCGATGATGAGGCAGGCGCCGTAGCCGGCGGCGACGGGCAGGGTGATGTCGTCGAGGACGGCATTGATGCTGTCCTGGCCGTTATTCCAGAAGACCCAGGCGGTGCCATTACGGCCGGGAACGCGGAAGGTGGTAAGATCGTCGGGCGTATCGGCGCGGCGGGTCGTCTGGGCGCCTGCCTGTTTAAGCAGTTCGCCATAGATGACGCGCATGGCGTGGCGATTGTGGCTGCTGATTTCCAGCGGGTCGGCGGTGAAGGCGACCGTGCCGGCGCCAAGGCGGTTCCGCACCACCACTGGCGTGTCGCCGGCGCTGAACCAGGCCCGCGCCGTGGTCAGCTCCAAGGCCATGGCGGGCCGGAATTGCTGACCGGCGAGGGGACCAGCCGCGACCGGCGGCAGGGTGTCGGGACCGGCGACCATGGGTTCAGCTGCCAGCTGCGCCGTGGGGCGGACGCCGCAGAGCGCTTTCAGGCGCGCGGGAATGGGTTCGCCGGCGGGATTGGCACTGTCGCGCGAAATATCGCCGGAGAGCCAGAGGACGCCGCCGCGCTGGACGAATGCCGTCAGGGCCTGCAGCGTCGCGTCGCTGACCACGTAGGGCAGGGGATAGATCACCAACTTCACGCTGGCGGGCAGCTCGCCGGCCAGCGAATCGGGCAGGAGCGACAGATTGGCGCCGTGCCAGAGCAGTGCGTCGGTGACACTATGCGCGGCTTCGGTGAGGGTGCCGCGTTTGGGCGTATGACGGAGGTAGTCCGGCAGCAGCAGCACGACGTCGGGCGGGTTGTCGACCAGTTCGAGCTTGCCGAAAACGCGGGCCATGTCGCTGTAGAGCGCGGCGGTGGGTCGTGGCGTGCCGCTTTGGTGGATGATTCCGCAGGGGAAAATGCCTTCCATGGGATCGCGCCAGTGCCAGGACAGCAGCGCCGTGGCGCCGAAACCGAAGGCGTGATGGACCAGGTAGAGGAAACGCCGGCTGTAACTTTCGTCGTCATCGCCATTGCGCCAGGGGTCCTGCTCTTTAAAGGTCGGGTGATTTTTGGCACCGCATTCGCCGACGATGAGGGGCTTGCCCAGCACGCGCAGATCGACATCTTTGACATGGCTGGCGAAGGCCGTAGGCGGGCCGTAGTAGTGCCGGTCGGTGAAATCGAGGTCCAGTGAGGCCAGCTGCACGTCTTTGGAGGCGAGGCCGCCGGCCCAGCCCTGGCTCCAGCCGACCGACACGGGTAATGCGGGTTTCTCGGCCTTGATAGCATCGCGACTGTTCTGGGCCCAGCGCCGCTGGGCGTCGCTGACCAGGCGCCAGGTGCCATAGACCTGCGGGTCGGACCAGCTGCCTTCGGGTTTTGGCGCGTAGCCGAGGGCCTGTTCAAAGCCGGGCGCGGCAAATTTCATGCTGGGTTCGTTGCAGATGTCTAGCGCCAGCCCGGGCACGTCGCGGTAGCGCCGGCCGATATCGCCGGCGCTTTGGCGTTGCGCGGCGAGCTGCCAGTCTTCGACGGTGTTGCTGAGGTTCGGGGTGTGATAGAGGACGATGCCGTGTTTTTGTGCCAGCTGGACGATTGCGTCGCTGACGCGGGCGTCACTCTCGCTCTTGATGGGCAGGAAGCAGCGCGACCAGCGCAGGTTGTGCTCGCGCATCTGCTTGAAATCGCGATTGAAGGCGCGCGGCGAACGCGCGGTGACGGAGTTGTGCTGGCCCCAGTAATTCTGGCAGCCCATGTAGAAGCGGGCCTGGCCGTCAATGCTGAGCATCAGGCCGTCCTTGGCCAGCTTGGGGCCGCGGGCGATGACGGCAGGCGTCCAGATAACTACCGCGCCTTCTTCGCGGTCAAGGCAACGGCCGTTTTCCCAGATTTCGGCGCTGAAGTCGATGTAGTCGGGCGCGTCAGCGGGCACCGGCCAGGCCTGGGTCACCACTTGGCTCGCCATGGGCCCCACGGTCGCCGGTTGGTCCCAGCTGGCCAGGACGGCGCCGGCTTCGTCTTTGAGCGTAAAACGCACCACGGTGCTGATGTCGTTGTCGCCGTAGTTGCTCAACGTGGTTTTGAATTCGGCGGTTTCGCCATGGCGGTAACAGGCGTAACCTGTGGTGGTTTCATGGATGAAATACCGGCGCAGGAGCTGCGCCACCAGCGGCGGCAGCAGCGTGTTCAGCACGGGGCTGCCCGCGCTGAAAAGATCGCGGTCATTGACGCCGAAGATCGCCCACGATGAGCCGGAGTAGACGCCGGCGAAATGCCTGATGACGGCTGCGGCGTGGCCGCGCGAGTTGCCTTTGCTGTCGTAGCATTCCAGCAGGGGCAGCCAGCGCGCGTGGTTCGGGCCGAAGCCATGGCCGTTGAGGCCGAGCATGGCGACGGCCGACCAGCCGCCGACCGCGCCTGGCAACGCCAGCGCCGGGAAGATCCCGGCGGCTTCCGGCGCCAAGGCGGTGCGGGCGACGTCACGCAGCGGGAAGGACGGGTCGAAGGCGCCGATCTGGGTGGCCTTGGGCCACATGGCGTCACGAATGCGGGCGCGCCGGGTGTTGATCTGCGGCCAGACGGCCAGGCGCTCCTGCCAGCGTGGATCAACGCCGGTCTTCAGTCCGGCGATCGCCGCGCGATGCGCCAGGCCGGTCTTGGCGATGTCCACGGCGACGCCGAAGGACAACTGCCGCACCGCGCGGGGATTAATGGAGTCGCCCTCGCCGCCACGGCCAATGCTGGGGTTGTCATGCCAGTACGTGAGCTGCTCCATGGTGACGACGACTTCGCGCCACTCCGGCGTGAGTTCGACGGCGTAGTGCCAGCGCGAGCCGTCCGCTTCCGCGAGTTCGAACCAAGCGCGGCCAGTATCGGGGCCGCCTTTGACCCAGAAGCTCAGGGCGGACCACTCTGCCGGTAGTTCGTCGACGAAACGGAATGCGCCGGTGTCCCAGCCAGACAATTCGGGGGTGGCGATCTCAATGCCGTCGCCGCCGTCCGGGCCGGCGATGGCACTGATCAGCGTCGGGCGGTCCTGACGGTTAGTGGAGGGGCTCCAGCGGCTGAGGTCGCTGATGGCGACGGGCTGGTCTGGGCGCAGACCGTCGCGGGGGATGTCCCGCTGGTCGCGCCAGCGGCCATCGCCACCTTTATTGACGGGGCGGTCGAAGGCGTAGCCGCCCATGGTTAGCAGCAGGCCGCCGCCCTGGAGGAACTGCGTCAGCGGCGTCACCGCGTTGGCGGGGAAGACATCGCCGCTGGGGATGACCAGCAACTTGAAGTGCTCGCTGTTGAAATAGTGTTCGTTGGCCATCTGTTCAGCTTGGATGGCGACGGCCTGGTAGCCATTGTCGGTCAGTACTTTGGTCAGCGTGGGCACTGCCGCTGGCGCGCGGCCCGGGCCGAGGTGATCAAGCGGTCCCAGGTCGAGCACGGCGATGCGTTGCGCACTGTCGGGCAGCGCCACCAGCCAGTCACGGGCCTGCGCCAGCTGGGCGGCGGACTGCTGATCGTCGCGGCGGTCGGCATCGGCGCGCTGGAAAGGTGTTGCGTCATTGCCTTCTTCGACCTGGACGTGGGTGAACCAGGCTGTGCCCGTGCCGTAGAGACAGAGGTGTACGCGCACTTCGGTGCTGCCTTTAGCCAGCTCGGGGATGGTCATGACAATGCGCGTCCAGTCTGTCGTGCCCGTGACTTTGCTGGGGCTGTCGTTGGTCTGGATGCGTTTGGACGCACCGGCACCACGATAGCAGTTCAACGAGATGTAGGCCATTGATCCGTCATTCAAGCCCTCGGTGCGAACGTAGGCGCTGAGGGTATAGGGCTTGCCCGCCTGCAGTCCCGGTACGGCCCGTGATGACCAGTGCCACTTCTTCTCGCCGTCGGCGGTCGAGCTGATGCGCAGAGCCGGCGAGCCATTGAAATCAATGTCGCGATCCACCTGGATGACCGTTCCTTGTGCCGCCTGCGGTTCCCAACCCACCGCAGTGCGTGGGTCCCGCGGCCGCAACGAAAAATCACCGTTGGGTACCAGGTTGGGCGACTGCGACCACGCATAGGCGGCAGTCAGAGCAAGCAGACTAAATAATACACGCTGAGTCATCACTATGTCCTCCGTTGTTGAAGCATGAAACAAGTATGAACACGCTCGGAAAAAACGATCATCACTGTAGCCCACGCATACCACGAAACAAACCACTACGTGACTCAGCGTTGGGATTGGACCAGGGGGACTCCCGGGAGCGCCGCCGTCCCGGCGGCAAAGGCATTTTTATCCGCAGATTCCGCAGATTACCGCAGATTATTTTCATGGTGGCGGCCTGGCAAGTCCGACGCCAGTTCGCGTCCCGGCGGCAATTATCCTGTTGGCGGCGGCAACGCTTGGGGCGGTAATGGGTCACCCATTGAGAATGGCGGCCAGACATGCCGCCGATGTCAATCCCAGGTAAGCAAGGGAGTTCCATTGCCCCTTTTGCCCCAGTCAGCTTCGCCGACTGGGGCAAAAGGGGCCGAGGAACACAAGCGTAGAGGCCGTGTAACCCAGGGCGGCGCGCGCCTTCGGCGCCGCTTGCCCTGGGCTGGACTGTTTCGCGCTTTCAGCGCTTCTGCCGCTTCGCGGCCAGGGAAACAGGCACGTTTGGTTCGGCCTGAAGCTCAATTCTCAATGGGTGACCGATTACCTGGGGCGCCAGGCAAAAGGCAGTACTGGGTTGACAATAACTATACCAGTGGTATAATTATGGGGTTTTCGGTACAATTCACCCCATTTTAGCCCATTGGCTCTCCCATGGCGGACCGTCGGAAAATTTGTCGTCGTGATGCGGCTTTGCAGCGTTTACGCGTGCTGGTAGCAGATTTACGCGTTGCGGGGCAGGTTTTTCTGCCGTCAGAGCGGTCGTTATGCGATCAGATTGGGACGAGCCGGGTGACTCTGCGGATTGCGTTAGCGGAGTTGGAGAAGGAGGGCCTGCTGGCGTCGTCCTGTGCGCAAGGCCGGGTGATTGCGGGGGCGTCGCCGGCTCCGGGCAAGGGCCGGGTGTTGTTTATCGCGCAAGGGCGTGGTTGGATTCAGCTGCCGGCGTGGAATCGCCTGTGGTTTGTGTTCAAGGAGTTGGCTGGTCGCGCCGGCTACGAGAGCGAGCTCGCGCTGGGCGAGGTGAGTGAGGACGTCCTCGACCGCGCGGATGCGATCATCTACAGCGGTGGCGCCGATGCCGTGGGGCAGCGACTTTCGGCCTACGCGGCTCGTCGTGGCAATGTCATTGGCGTGCAGGAAAACCACGTCGGGCTGCTGCCTTACGTGGTCGCCTTGGACAACCGCGCCGCGGGTCGTCTTGCGGCGCAGACGCTGCTGGCGGCCGGATATCAACGGCCGGCTATACTACGGCGCAAGGACGGTTATTTCGGCTTCGAGCACCGCGAAGAGGGCTTCTGCGGCGAGCTGGCGCGGGCTTTGCCGGGCTACGACGCGCCGAAGCTGCATATGGTCGGGACGTCCTCGCTGGCATTCATTCGCGATTACCTCAGCAAGATCGACGACTTTCTGCGGCAGGATATTGACGCGCTGTTTGTAGCTGGCGACGGCATGATTGAGCTGTTCTACAGTTCGTTTTCGCCGACGCGGCGCATACCGGATGACTTTGGCTTCATTGCGTTGGCCAGCTCGCATGAATGCCTGGTTCACCAGCCGCCGATCACGGCGGTTGGCCATGCCACCACCGGTGTGGCCCAGGCCCTCGTGCAGTTGCTAGAGAGCCTCCACAGTGCTGCCCCGGCGCCGGCTCTGACCTTGCTGGCACCCACGCTGCACGCCGGTGCGACGGTGCGCGCGGCGGCGGCCAACCCCTTGCTCACAGCATCGCCGGCGTCACGGCGCCGTGCCCATACCAAGAAGAAAAGCACCATCAAGGAGAAGGATTGACATCATGTTGACTGCGAAAGACGTAAAGAAAATGGCCCGTGAATACGGCGCGGACCTGGTGGGCATCGCCTCCATGGACCGCTTCGAAGGCGCGCCTAAACAGCAAGACCCGCGCTATATCTTCCCGGAAGCAAAGAGCTGCATTGTCATGGCGTTCCGTATTCCCCGCGGCTACTTCCGCGGCATTGAGGAGGGCACCTACTTCTCGGCCTACACATCCATGGGCTACGCCGGCATCAACGAGGTCTTTGCGCCGGCCGTCATCCGGCGCATGTGCTGTTACGTTGAGGACCACGGTTACGAGGCCGTGCCGCTGCCGAATATCTACCTGCGGCCGAATGTGAACTGGCATGGACCCGTCAACCGCAGTATACCCGTGCGGGAAGGCCAACCTGAACCCGACATCATGATCGACATGCGCGTGGCGGCCTACGCCGCCGGTCTCGGCGAGTACGGCTGGAGCAAGGTGTTCCTCACCCCGGAATTCGGCCCCATGCAGCGCTTCGCCGCCATGCTGACCGACTACGAACTGGAACCCGACCCGATCTTCACCGGCAAAATCTGCGACCGCTGTATGCGCTGCGCCCAGGCCTGCACCGGCAATGCCATCTCCAAGACCGAAAGCGACCACATTACCATCGCCGGCCATGTCTGCGAATACGCCAAGATCGACCTGAACAAATGCGGTGGCGCTTATCGCGGCAGCAACAGCGAATACAATCCTTTCCTTAAGGATGGCCAGACCCTCGCGGATTTCCCCGACAGCCAGATTATTCCCCTCTACATGCGCCATCAATCCGCCCTCGAAGGCGCCCGCGGCTGCATGCGCGAATGCTACGTGCACCTGGAAGAAGCCGGCCGCCTCACACACAAATTCGCCACGAAATTCCGCAAACGCAAGCCGTGGAAGATCGACCGCGGCAATGCGACGCCAGACGCACCCGCAGCCGGCAAGGACGCCAAGGATGCCAGCGCTAGCGCCACTGCCAAGACCAAAGACGATGGCAAGACCCTGTTCTGAGCTGGGGAGGGGCCGTGGTCTGATCTTCTGTCTTTTATCGCGGACGGATCGGACGGATCGGACGGATCGTCGACTTGATCGGTCTGATCGGTCTGATCGGTCTGATCTTCTTGCTGGTTATCGCGGACGGATCGGACGGATCGGACGGATCCGATTACTGATCGGTCTGATCGGTCTGATCGGTCTGATCGGTCTGATCTTCTGTCTTTTATCGCGGACGGATCGGACGGATCGGACGGATCGTCGACTCGATCGGTCTGATCGGTCTGATCGGTCTGATCGGTCCGATCGGGTTTCATGGTCTGCTTGGTGATCCTTTGCTTTGTGTGTGTGGCGGGTGTTGCCGTGGCTGATTGGGGTTCTATATTGCTGGCTCGTCCTAGTTCAGCCACATTATCATCACCAACCCCTGGAAGCCGAACATGCACACCGCGCCCCTGACCTGTCTTTTTGATTATGAGCACACGAATGACAAGACCCGCCCTTACGTGATGCAGGAGTTCGCCGTCAATGGCGTGACGAATCAGGTGTTGACGGACACGCTGATCAGCGAGATCATGAAGAGCCCGGGCTTCGCCAGGAAGCTCCATGACGACTTGAAGAACACCGGCACCCGTTTTGTCGATGCCCACGCGCCTTTCGGTCCCAACGAAGACCTCAATGTGCCCATTCCCGAGCTGCGGCCGATCATGCTTGAGCGGCTGAAGCTCGCGCTGCGGATCACGGCGGATTTCGGGGTCGACAGCATTACCGTGCATGTGGGCAACACGCCCGAGACCTTTGCGGCGTACAGCCTCGACGATCTTCACACGGCGATCATTCAATCGCTGGAAGAACTGTTGCCGTTGGCGGCGCGTCTGGGCGTGACCATCGCCATTGAGAACATTTGGTTTCCCACCAGCACACCCGAGAAGTTGCTGGACCTCATCGCGCATTTCCGTTCAGAGCACTTGGGCATCTGCTACGATGCCGGCCACGCCAACCTGATGGCTGCGGATCGTCATTTCGAGGTCAGCGCTGCCATCAATGGTTGGAAACGCTTTGGCGCCGTGCCATATGACGACCAGATTCTCGAGAAGCTCCTGCCGGAGATCACCACCTGCCATCTCCATGACAACGACGGCCAGAACGATCAGCATCTTCTGCCGGGGCGGGGCACGATCGACTGGCAGCACTGCATGACGCTGCTCAAGCAGGCGCCACGCCTGAAGTGCTTCCAGAGCGAAGTCATTCCCGTCCGGACCAACACCAGCATTGTGGACGTCTGCCAGACTTTCCTGGCCATGGTCTGAGCATAGCCAAATACCCTTTGGCCCCATCTACGCGCGAGCCGCCAAGAAGCATGGCGACTCGCGCGTTTCCTTTGCTGTGTATGTCGCCCCTGCAGCTGCTGGGCTGTAGTTCCACCCATCATTGAAAATACGGAAGGGCCCTGTCATGAAAAACGCGCAGTCACTTGTCCTGTTGGTCGTCATCGCCTGCTGCTCGAAGCTTCAGGCGGCGCCGCAGCGCTTTCTCGGGGTGGATGAATCCCGCGGTCAGCTGATCTACGTCGATACCACCGATGCGAGCAAATCGTGGGCGGTATCCCTGCCGGTGAAATGCCGCGACATTCAGCTGATCGGCAAGCAACGGGTGCTGCTGAGCGGCAGCAACGGCTACTACGAATACGACCTGACGACGCGCAGCTGCATCAAGACCTTCAGCAAACCGGACTACGCGGGCACGATGTCCGTCCGCCGCAGCCCTGAGGGGCATACCCTCATTGGCTGTATCCAGCAGGGAAATACCGTCATCTATGAGCTCGACGCCAATGACCAGCAGCTGCGCAAGGCGCTCTTCAGCGGCCGCAAGAGCCTGCGGCTGATGCGTGCTACTCGCGAGGGCACGCTGCTCTTTGGCGGGCCCGACAACACCATCGTCGAGGCCGACATGAATGGTGCCATCCGCCGCGAAATCGTTATTCCCGGCGGCCGCCACGTCTATCAGGCATTGCGTATGCCCTCTGGCAGCACCATAGTCGCCAGCGGTTACGGCTCGGCCGTCATCGAATTTGACGCCGATG